>NZ_CP158300.1:300000-449785 GCF_040256395.1 Deinococcus sonorensis KR-87
CAGGCCGGTCATCATGCCGAGCATGAAGTGCGGCGCATGCTTGGTGGCGCTGGGCAGGAAGCAGGCCACGACATAGTTGCCCGGAGCGAGGTCGAAGGTGACAAAGGCGCTGCGCCCCTTCGAGATGGTCTCCAGCCCGCCCGCGTCTTCAAAGGGGGGCTCACCCGCCTTGCTGGGGTCAGCGGCTTTAAAGAACGCTTCCACGTCCTGCATGGACTTGCCGTCCTTGATGCGCATCAGCATCAGGTGGTGGGTTTCCTGACCGCTGTTGGACACCTGCCACACCTGCTTCCCGGCCTTGATGCTGGCGGGAAGCACGACCTCATAGTCCTTGAGGGTGGCCTGCACGTCGGCGGAGGGGGCGGTCAGGCCGCTCGCCGCGCCGGCGACGGTAAAGGACCGGTACTGCCCCAGGTCGTACAGGGCCTTGCCGTCCTCGTTGGCCCCGAAACCGAACACCACATAGCGACCGGGCGTCAGGCTGGCCCCGAACTCGAAGGCCTTGCCGGGCATCACGCCGCCGCTGCCGCCGGCGAACTCCGCGATCTTCTCGATGGCGCTCATGTCCTCGCCGTGCGACGCCATCACCCCGTTGAGGGCCGTCTTCACGTCGGCGTCGCTCACATCGGACTTGAGCCGGACCACGACCGGCGTGAACGGCTGCTCCGCCTTGTTGCTGAAGGCGAAAGTGGTGTAGCCGGGGGCCACGCTGGCTGGCCCCTCCAGCGTGAAGGCCGCGTTCTGCTGGGCCAGGGTAAAGGTGGCGGTGTGGTCCTGCGCCTGAACGGCGAAGGCGGCGGTGCTCAGGGCGAGGGTCAGGGTCGTCATCAGCGTCTTGTTCATGGCGGGCTCCTTGGGTCGCCGCTTCGGGCGAACTGAACAGACCGTACCCGGCACCGGATGGCTGAAGGATGATGTGCGGCTCAGGGCAGGAAGGGGAGCCTCGAAGGTGCTGGGGCAAACGAGGGGCATGACGTCACCACGCCTGACCTGAGGGAGCTCAGGCAATGCGGTGCTGTGGCTTCAGGGTGAAAGGAGGTCTCAGCAGTGGCCAGGAGAAGGAAACGAGTGGGCCCGCAAGACAGGCCGGGCCGGGGTTCATCTTCTCTGACCGCGCGGCCCGCACCGTCACGAGGTGCTGACGTTGAAACCGGGCGTAACGGCAGAGATAACGGTCTCCCGCTCGGGCAAGGCAACCCATCCGGCCCGGCAAGGACGGGAAGGCCGAAGTTCACCCGCCCGGCGAATGTCGTGCGGAGAGCCGCTGAACCGCCTCCGGCTGACCTGCGGCTTCGTAGGCTGCGGCGGCGTTCCGGAGACACAGCTCCGCTTCCTGGGGCCGCAGGGCCGCCTGAGCGGCCCGCTCGAACCACACGCCCGCTTCCTGAAGCTGGCCACCGTCTCGCCAGTGCTCGGCCACCCGCTGCGGGTGCCCGCCGTGCCCGGCCAGCACCCGCGCCGCCGAGCGGTGCAGCAGGCGGCGCACCGTTTCGGGTGTTCCCTGCCACACCGCCTCGTACAGCAGATCGTGGCTGAACCGCTCGCCCGCCATCACCTGCGCAGCCTCCAGTTCCTCCCAGGCGCCCGCAGTGTCCAGCAGGGGCGCGCCCAGGACGGCCGCGACGAGTTCCAGCGTGAAGTCGCCGCGCAGCACCCCGGCGGCGCGGGCTGCATTCAGGGCCGCCGGCGACAGCCGCGCCAGCCGCCGTTCCAGCACCGACCCGGTGCGCCCGGGGGGGAGGAGCCGCTCCGGCAGGCCCTCTTCAAGCCGGCCTTCCTCGATCAGGAACTTGACCGTCTCCAGCACGAACAGCGGATTTCCTCCGGCGTAGCGGTACAGAGCTGCAGCGAGGCTGGGCGCGAATGGCAGCCTGAGGCTGTCGAGGAGCGCCTGCACCTCGGGCACGCCCAGCGGCTGAAGCTCAATCAGCACCGCGAGGCCGCTGTCCACCAGGCCAGCCATGACCGCGTGCGCCTGCGCGGACAGTTCTCCCTGCCGGAAGGTCAGCAGCACGCGGGGTTGCGTGGCCGCGGCTGCTCCGGTGGCCGCCCGGGCCGCGTAATACCGCCCGGATTCCTGGGACGCGTCGTCGTCGTACTGGATGTCGTCGGAGACCACCGCCGTCACGTCCGCGAGCGCGAGGTCGGCGACCTGAGACAGCGCCTCGTAGAACGCGACCTTGTCCTCCGCGCCACTCAGCGGCGGAACGTCCCCGTCCCGGAACTCCGGCAGGATGCGTGACAGTTCCCGCCTCTGAAACGGCGTCAGGGTCACGTGCGGCGCGTGGCGCAGCATTTCGCGGTTCCAGCGGGCGCTGGACGAGTACGGCACCGTCTCATCCCCGGGCCGGTGTTCGAGCCGCAGCGTCTTGCCCTTGGAGCGGGCGAAATCCAGAGCCAGGCGGGTCTTTCCGGCACCGGGAGCGCCCGACAGGTAGATCAGCTGACCCGCCTGCCACGCGGCTTCCATCCTGTGCCAAGCGTCTTCCCGCCCAATCAGTGCCGGGGGCCGGACCACCCCGAGCGGCAGCTGAGGCCGGGCCGGTGCCGTGCCGGACGCCGGCAGGCGGCCGCCCCGCCGGATCTCCCGGGCCAGTTCCTCGGTCAGCGCCTGCGGTTCGGCCTCCAGCTCCCGGCCGAGCGTCTGCCGCAGCCGGGTGTAGGTGCGCAGGGCGGCCTCGGGGTTCCCGGCGAGGTAGTGATGGCGCATGCTGCGCCGGGCGGCGTCCTCGGACAGCGGATCGAGGTCCACCCACCGTGAAGCGAGCGCGGCCGCCTCTTCATACTCCCCTGCCTCGTCCAGCCTCGTCAGCTCGTGGTCGAACGCCTCCCAGCGGTAGGTGTCGAGGCGCTCGCGCCATGCGAGCAGCCAGTCCTGAAAGTCCGGCAGGTCATCGAAATCCAGGCCGCCCAGCAGCACGCCCGTCACGTTCAAGATGGCGCCGTGCCGGCGGTGCTGCCGGTCGTGCAGGACCGTCACGACGTCCACCTGCACGTCGCCGCGCAACGTCAGCGTCTCCCCGGCCTGCACCAGCTCCGCGCCGATGCGGGCCTGCAGCCGCCTCAGCTTGTGCACGAGGTTGTTGCGAGCGGTGCCCTCCAGCGTGTCCGGCCAGAGCAGCCCCGCCATCCGCGAGCGCGATGTGGGGCCTTCCAGGGCCAGGTACGCGAGCAGCGCCACCGACTTGCGATCGGCGCGCAGGTCCTGTCCGTCCGGGCCGCGCAGGCCCGGCTGGCCAAACAGGTCGAGCTGCCAGGTAGGAAGTGACATTGGGCCTCAGGGTAGCAAAGGCCACCGCGAATCCGGGCGCAGATCGGGTGAAGCGGGTTCAGTGCGGGGGTTGAGCCTGCGCCCGGACGAGTGGCCTGGGAACGGCGACACGGCGGCCTCCGAACCTCGCGGGAACACTGCCAGGTGGGCCCGTTCAGGCGAGCTCTGTGGGCACCAGGGTTCAAACGACAGAACGGGCCGACCTGTCCAAGCGTCGGCCTTCTCTGTCGTCTGGGGCGATTACTGCATCAGTTTCCCGAGCAGGCTGGTCGTATCGGCCAGGGTCAGGCGGCCGGTCGGCACGCCCAGCAGGGTCAGCTGCGATGAGGCCGCCGTGCCCACGCCCGTCTTCGCGGTCGCCACCACGGTGCTTCCTACGGTCAGCAGCGTCTGGGTGCCCTGCGCCGGTGCCAGGTCGGCCCGGTTGGCACCCCGGGTCAGGGTGAGATTCAGCCCCTGGGTGACGGTGTTCGCCTGACCGGTGACGGTGTAGGTGCCGTCAATGACCCCGGCGTACGCCACCCGGTCCACGCCCGCATAGCTCTTGAAGAAACTCCGGACGGCGTCCCCCGGCTCTGCCAGCGTCGAGCCGTTGGTGGCTGAGGTCCGGATGAAGCCCGGCGAGAACAACACCACCCGGCGGCCTGCGGTGTTCAGGTAGCCCTGCAGGTTCGCCACATCGTCGGACGTGACGGGGCTGACGATGGTGTCCCCGGTGTACCAGACCACACCGCTGTAGCGCTTCAGGGTGTCCACGCCGGGGCCGTCCGGCTCGTCCTTCTCCTGCCCGCTGGCGCTGTACGGCACGACCGTCACGTCGAACACCCGGCCGGCCATCGCGGCGCGCATCGACCGGTCGCCGTCGGAGTCGGGGGCCGTGGAGTTGCCGGGCCAGTTGTTGTTGCTGCGGTCGTCGTCCACCAGCAGCCACTTCTCCACCACCACGCGGACGTTCGCGGTCTTCGTGACGCTGCCGTTGGTGCCCCGGACCGCCAGGTCATACGTGCCGACCGGGACGTTCGCGCCCACGGTCAGCGTCAGGGTGCTGCCCTCGGCGCCGGAGACGGGCGTGAAGCTGCCCGCGATCCGGTCCACGCCGGTGCCAGCCATGGCACCTTCCAGGGTCAGCGCCACTGCGCCGTCCGGATTCTGCGGCCGGGTCACGCTGATGCTGACCGTCCCGCTCTGGCCCGGCCCGATGTTCAGGGTGTTGGGCGTGGCCCCCAGGGTGAAGTCGGGGTTGCCGGGGGCGGCGGTGGTGGCGCTCTTCTCCAGCCCGCTGCTGGACCCCGCCGCGTTCACGGCCTTGATGCGGTAGGTGTAGGTGGTGTTGGGCGTCAGGCCCTGGTCCACCCAGCTCGTGCCGGTCGGGCTGTCCTTCAGGGTGATGTAGGCGCTGGCGTTGAACTTGCGCTCCAGCACCACGTGCGCTCCCGCCGGCACCCCGCTCCAGTCGAGCTGGATCTGACTGCTGCCCTTGGCGGTCGCGGTGAAACCCGCCGGGTTGCCGGGGGCCACCGGCGTGGGCGTCACGCCACCTCCGCAACTCGCCAGCATCCCCGTGAGCACCATCAGACCGACCGTTCCTCGTTTGTGCATGTTCATTCCTCCCTTTCGAGCCGCAAGGTACGAAAGGGAAAGTGGCAGGCCGATGGCACGCCCCAGATCCTGAGCCTTCGGCCTGTCCTCCTCTATGGGCCGTGAACCTCCACCAGAAGGGTGCCCAGCGGGTGTTCCACCCGGTGACATCCCCGTGACATTCCGAGATGACTACGGTGCCCTCACTTGAACACCGCGGTCCGGGCAGCCCCCACCGCAGAACGAGGATGAGGATGCGAAACACGAACCTGTTAGGCGCGGCGATGCTGGTGGCACTTCTGAGCGCATGTGGAAGCACGAACGTGGCCTCCCCGCCGGGCGGAACCCCGCCGGGTGGCACAGGCACCCCGGGTGCGGGTCAGGCCGGGCCCTACACGATGACCGGCACCGTGAAGAGTGAGCATGGCCAGCCGGTCCCTGACGTGGAGGTCTACGCCGACAACACGCTCCAGTACAACGTGAACCAGACCGGCAGAACCGACGCACAGGGGCACTACCGCATTCCGCTGCCGAAGAACGAGCTGGGCACCTGGCGGGGCGGGGCGATCCTCACCCGTGAGTACCACGGCGTGAACTACCGGTTCGTGCTGGTCGCCGATGACCGCACCGAATTTCCGGCCGAGAAGGGAGCCGTGCGCAACTTCACCTGGAAGCTCACCGGCAAGACCCCCGACGACGGCTATTACGGCGGGTCGCTGTGGATGTACGGCGCGGTAGACGAGCCCGGCTTTGACCTGAGCCGCGTCGAGGTGACCCTGGAACCGGACGGGCCGATCATCGACGGCAGCGCCGGCAAGACGATCAAAGCCTTCCTGTACGGCTCGCAGATCCGGGACATTCCCATCGGCCGCTACCGGGTGACGGCGCGCTACCTGCCGGAGGATGGCCCGGCGCAGCCGGTGCTGATCGCGGAGCGCCGCCCCACCACGTACGCCTCCTCCATGACCGCCGACTTCGAGCGCACCAACACCCTCGGGAACGCCATGCAGTTCACCATCAAGCTGGGCGCCCAGGAGCAGCCGGGAGGGGGAACTGGCTCCATCTCCGGTGAGATCCGCGCCGGGGCGGACGTGAAGGGCGCCGTGGTGGTGGCGTGCGTGATGAACGGCGACACCTGCGACGCGTCTACCCAGCGCGAAACGACCATCGAGACCTCCGGTCTGTCGGGAACCTACCGCCTGGACGGCCTGAAGGCGGGCCAGCCCTACACCCTGTACGGCTGGAAGGACGTGAACGGCGACGAGACGGTGAACAGCGGCGACCTGATCGGCATGTACAGCGACAACCAGCCGGGCACGACCGTCACCGTGCCCAACACGGCCGCCGGGTTCACGCTCCGCCCCCTGAGATGAGCGGGGAGCGCCAGGGCCGGAACACGGATGCTTGCGGCAGGACCCGGAGTGGAGGCACACATGCACCAGAACAGCAGCAACGACCACCCGGTGACGCAGTTGCGCATCTACATCCTGCGCGTCTGGACCGAGGAGGGCCGTGACGGCCCCGTGTGGCGCGCCTCGGCCCGCAAAGGCCCCCAGGGCGAGCGGCGGTACTTCACCAGCGCCGACGACCTGCTGGAATTCATGTACGTCGAATGCTGGAAGCCCTGACCCGAAAGTCGGGAACCCTGCCCCACCCTCCCAGGAGGCGCCCGTGCGAACCCGTCGATGGATGGCCACACTTTCTCTGACCCTGAATGCGGCCCTTGCTGCCCCCGCCGCCCTGCCGCACCTGTCCTTCGATGCCCGCCTGCTCGGCATTCCCGCCAGCGTCCAGACGGTGCAGGCGCAGAAGCGTGAGGACACCCCTGTTCCGCCCTTCTTTCCGCCCCGTCATCTGGAAGCCCTGTTCGGAACAGGGGCCGCGCCGCTGGGCGAACTGGACGTGTATCCGGTTGCGGGCCTCCTCGCCCAGTACCCGGACCCCAGTGACGGCATGCGCGAGCAGATCGACACGCTTCGTTCCCTGGTGAAGACGGGGCGGGCGCCCGCGAACCTGCGGGACGAGATGCCCTTCCTGCCCTGGCAGTATGCAGTACAGGTGCTCCACGCAGCGGTGAAGCCCCTCAACTTTCCCGGGGTGAAGGGGGTGCGGTTCCTGGTCGGCTTCATCAGCCCGGGCGAGGTCGCGCCCCTGGGGCGGCGCGACGTGTTCTACACCTTTCAGGGCCTGTCCAACGACGGGAAGTATGACCTGGAGTTCTGGTACAACGTGTCGCTGCCGGAGCTCCCGCTGGACGCCTACGCCGGGCCCAACCAGCGCGTCATGGATGCCCTGCTGGCGGGAAAGGACGCAGGCCCCGAGTGGGTGACTTCCCTGGACCGCACCGGGCGGCTGTTGAACCGGCTGGGCAACGACGCCCGGCTGACCCGGCTTGACGCATTCCTCCGGACCGTTCGTCTGAAATGAACACCGGGCGTCGCAAGAAGGGAAACCTGGCCAGGGTTGGTGGCGGACCCACACACGACGTCTCACACAGGAGAAAGAGGAGACCGCATGAACATCAGAAGTCTGAACACGGCAAGAGCTGGCCTGCTGATCGCTGGCCTGCTCGCCGGAGGGTTGACCCGGGCGGGCACCGCTGCGCCGGCCCCCTACACGATGAGCGGGGTGGTCCGAACTGCAGCCGGGCAGCCGGTGTCCGGCGTGGAGGTCTATGCCGACAACACCCTGCACTACAACATGAACGCGGTCGGCACCACCAATGCCCAGGGGCGCTACACCATCTCGCTGCCCCGCCGCGAACTCGGCACCTGGCGCGGCGGAGCGCGCCTGAGCCGCGCTTACCACGGGACGGTCTACGAATTTCAGCTCGTGCCCAACGACCGCTCAGAGTTTGCCACCCGGGCAGGCGCCGTGCGCGATTTCACCTGGAAACTCACCGGCCCGCGGCCCGACGGCGGGTCCTACGGAGGCACTCTCTGGATGTTCGTCGCGGTCAACGCTCCGGGCTTTGACCTCAGCCGCGTGGAAGTCACCCTCACCCCGGACGGCCCCATCATTGACGGCAGCGCCGGCAAGGTCATCCGGGGCTTCCTCCAGGGCTCGCAGCTCCGCGATATTCCGATCGGCCGGTACCGGGTGACGGCGCGCTATTTGCCGGAAGCTGGGGCTCCGCAGACAGTTCTGATCGGGGCGCGCAATCCCAGCACGTACGAGCGGTCGATGACAAGTGACTTCCGGCGTTCGAACACGGTCGGTGACGTGCTGGAATTTACTGTGCGGCTGGGCGAGCAACCCACCACGAGCGCGAGTGATCTGCTGTACGTGGCGGGCGAGGCCCACGCGGACGTGGATCTGAAGGGCACGGTGGTCGAGGTGTGCGTGATGAAAGGGGAGACCTGCGATCAGGCCAGCCGGCATACCACGACGATCACGGTGCCCGGCACCAGCGCGGCGTACCGCCTCGACAACCTGCAGGAGCACGCCCGCTACCGGCTCTCGGCCTGGAAGGACCTGAACGGCGACGGCAGAGTGAATGCCGGCGACCTCTATGGCGTCTATGGCGCGGACGTCCCTGGAACCACCGTGACGGCCCCCAACATCTTCACCAGCATCACCCTTGTACGCCTGAAGTGACCGCATGGTTGGAGCGAGGACATGTGCCGGAAGCGGGGGGATCCAGGCCCACTGGAGCAGCGACCCCCGGGTGCTGGCCTGGATCCGGTTTCCACGTTGTGGGAGGGCCGTGACACCAGATTCCAGGCCTGATGATAAGCCGCCTTGGTCTCCCGGCAACATACCCACCAGCCCTTGCTTACGTCCGGATCAGCCGCCACAGGGCATAGCCCCACAGGAGCGGCGTCAATACACCCAGCAGCACCGGCGCCCACATGGGCCAGTTGCTTCCCAGGCCATACAGCGCTGTCAGGGCACACACCACTCCGAGCAGGAACGGCGAGCACAGAAGCAGGAAACCGAAACGCAGGGCCAGCTCAACGAGGTCGCTCATGCGGGGAGCGTAGCTGGAGCTGAATGACCGGGGGATGGCAGGTGTGCAGGATGAAGCGCCGGGGGACCCGAACACCCTGGAGACCGGAGTTCCCGTGACACCGCACCCGGATGGACTGGAACTTCAGGGCCTGAACAGGAGGAATGCAGTGGCCCCGACATGCCCTGAGACATGCCATGCACCCTCCGGAGAGGTGTGGAGTTCATCCGGTGTCCTTTCAGCGCGAGCCGGGTCAATCACAGACAGGGCTGGACCGAGGACCCAGTCATAGGCCGGTCACTGCCATCCAGGGCGGTTCCAACACCCACGGTGGCGCTTTCCCTGAGAAGGTCCAGACCGTCCATCGCTGCGCCTCCTTCTCAGCAGTGGCGTCTGAAGATGCACAGGGCCGTTCCCTTTGCGGTCGGCTTTCAGGTCATCTGTATAAAGAACGGCGGCTCGATTCCGCTCTGACGGGCCATCAGCCACAGCTGGCCTTTGTGGTGAACCTCGTGCTCTCGGTGGAAGTCGATCAGGCGGGAAGCGGGCCAGCGTGCGCCGCCGAACACCGTTAGTTCCTGCTGCAGATTCTGTTCGCTGAGCGCCGAGATCCGTTCGATGACCACCCCGGTGTTGGTGTGCAGCCGTGCGACGGCCTCACTGAGGGAAGCAGACGGAGGCTGCGCTTCCCAGCCGCCTCCGGAGAGCATGCTGATCACGCCCTCGCCGGTGCTGTAGAGATGATCCACAAGGTCTTTGATGCTCCGTCCACCCGGCCAGGGAACGGTGTCGCCGGCCACGTCCGGCACGCGCTCCAGCAGGTCCAGCAGGGCGGCGCGGTGGCGGCGGAACATCTGCGCGTACTCGTCGGCGTCGTAAGGCATCAGAGACCTCCAGCCTCACCTTACTCCTGGACTGGCGGGTGCTGCAGCTGAACATCATGGCCGTGTGACACATGCCTCTTGCCCAGGCCGGGCCACTGCTCTCCGACCGCCTACAGGTCCGAACGCTAAACCGCCCGGCCTGCCCTCAGGTGAGCGGACGGCCGCCGTCCACCGGGATGACACAGCCGGTGCTGAAAGTCAGCAGGGTCGCGGCGGCCAGCACCGCGTTCGCCACCTCCTGCGGCTGGGCAATGCGGCCAAGCGGCGTGCGCTCCGCCTGGGCACGGATGAGGTCCTCGGGCATCCGCTGGGCATACGCGCCGTCCACCCAGCCGGGCGACACGCTGAGCACCCGGATGTCCGGGGCCAGCGCCCGTCCCAGGCTCCTGGTGATCGAGTCCAGGGCCGCCTTGCTGGCGCAGTACGCCACGTTGCTGCCCACGCCGGTGCGCCCGGCGACGCTGCTGATGTTGACCACCAGACCGCGGCCCCCGGCGCGCAGCAGCGGCGCGAAGGCGCGCACGGCCGCGAAGGCGCCCCGCACGTTCACGCGCAGGATGGTGTCGATCCACTCGTCGCTCAAGCCGTCCAGGTCCTCGTGGGGGACGGGCGTGGTGATGCCCGCGTTGTTGACCAGCAGGTCGAGGCGGCCCTCGGTGGCGTGCACGTCGGCGGCGGCGGCCTGCAGCGTCGCGCTGTCGTCCACGCGGGTCAGCACCGCGCGGTGGCGTCCGTTGCCGCCCAGCCGTGCCGCGAGGGCCGTGGCCCGCTCCGCGTCGCCCGCGTACCCCACCAGCACCGTGGCACCCGTCGAAGCCAGCGTGGCGCTGATCTCGGCCCCGATGCCCCCCGCGCCTCCCGTCACCAGCGCCACCTGCCCCTCCAGTGTTCCGTTCACCTTGCCCCCCGGACCGTGTCCCGCCAGATCAGCTCGCCCTGATGCAGTCGTGGTTCGTCGCTCGGCTGCGGGTCCTCCAGCGCCAGCAGCGCGTCCTCGATCATCGCGCCCAGCGGCTGACGGATGGTGGTGAGGCGGTAGGCCAGCCGCGCCGACTCCTGAATGTCGTCGAAGCCGATCACCGACACGTCCTGCGGAACCCGCCGGCCCAGCTGTCGCAGGGCGTCCAGCACCCCGATCGCCACGATGTCGTTGGCTCCGAAAATCGCGTCGGGTCCGTCACCCTCTGCATACAGGTCCAGCGTCGCCTGCACGCCCCAGTCGTACTGAAACGCCCCGGACGGCGCGGCCACCGGTGCAAGGCCCGCCTGTTGCAGCCGGGCCATGAAGCCGTGCAGCCGGTCCTGATGGGTGGACGTCTCCGGGTCGCCGCCGATGAAGGCCAGCCGCCGCGCACCCGTCTCCAGCAGCACCTCGGCGGCCAGCTGCCCGCCGGCATGGTTGTCGCACGCCACCGACAGCAGCCGCTGGCCCGGCAGATGGCGGTTGAACAGCAGCACCGGCACCCCGCCGCGCGCCACGTCGCCCAGGTTGGGCGGCGTGTTGTTCAGGCGCGTCGGGAAGACGATGGCGGCCTCGATCTGGTAGCGGCTGGCGGCGTCCAGCGTGTCCTGAACGTCGCGGCGGGCGTCGTGGGTCAGCAGCAGCGCCCGTTTGCCGCGCGCCTCCAGCGCCTGAGCGAACTGCGAGAGCGCCTGCGGATAGAAGGGGTTGTGCAGGTCGCCCACGATCAGCGCCACGATGCCGCTGCGCTGCGTGACCAGACTGCGGGCGATGGCGTTCGGCTGGTAGCCGAGTTTGCGTGCGGCATCCAGCACCCGCCGGCGGGTTTCCGGGCTGATGTGCGCGCCGGGCGTGAAGGCGCGCGACACCGCCGATTGCGACACGCCGGCTTCCCGCGACACGTCATGGGACGTGACGCGCTGGGTGGACCCGGAAGTCGGTGTGTCGTCTTTCTTCATGGCGTCGCCTTCAGCATAGAGTGCCGGCTCCGGGTGGCGGGTTGAGGATTCCGGAGGTTCCACGGGCCACGCCGGACACCCGGAGCCGCGCTCAGTCCGCTCCGCCCACCGGCGCCGGCTGCCGGTAGCGCTCCACCCGCAGGTCCGCCTGCCGTTGGTGGCCGGCGAAGCCCTCCACGCCGCAGATCACCGAGCAGTGCTGTCCGATGACGACGCTGGCCTCGCGGGTGGCGCGCTGGTACGTGACGGTCTTGAGGAACTTGCCGACCCACAGGCCCCCGGTGTAGCGGGCGGCCCGGCCGGTCGGCAGGATGTGGTTGGTGCCGATGGTCTTGTCGCCGTAGGCCACGTTGGTCTCCGGCCCCAGGAACAGCGAGCCGTAGTTGGTCAGGTGATTCAGGAAGTAGTCGGGGTCGCGGGTCAGCACCTGCACGTGCTCGGAGGCGATCTCGTCGGCCACCTGCACCATCTCGGCGTCGTCCTCGGCCAGCACGATCTGGCCGTAGTCGCGCCACGCCTGACCCGCCACCTCTGCGGTGGCCAGCACCTGCAGCTGCCGCTCGATTTCCGTCACGACCTCGCCCGCCAGCCGCTCGGAGGTGGTCAGCAGCACCGCCGGGCTGTTCGTGCCGTGCTCCGCCTGGCCCAGCAAGTCGGTGGCCACCATCTCGGCGTCCACCGAGTCGTCGGCGATCACCAGCGTCTCGGTCGGGCCGGCCAGCAGGTCGATGCCCACCTGTCCGAACAGCTGGCGCTTGGCCTCGGCCACGTAGGCGTTGCCGGGGCCGACCAGCATGTCGACCGGCTGGATGCGCTCGGTGCCCAGCGCCAGGGCCGCCAGCGCCTGCACGCCGCCCATGATGTAGATCTCGTCCGCTCCGGCCAGATGCATGGTCGCCACCGTGGCCGGGAACGGCTGGCCGTCCTTGGGCGGCGTCACGGCGACCACCCGCGGCACCCCCGCCACCTTGGCGGTCGCCACGCTCATGATGGCGCTGGCGATCATCGGATAGCGCCCGCCCGGCACGTAGCAGGCCACCGAGTTCACCGGCAGCACCCGGTGGCCCAGCCGCACGCCGGGAATGGTCTCGATCTCCACGTCCCGGACCGAGTCGCGTTGCGCCTGGGCGAAGGTGCGGACCTGCTCCAGGCTGAAGCGGATCGAGCTCAGCTGCTCTTCCGGGACCTGGGCCATGCAGGCGGCGATCTGCTCCGCGCTCAGGCGGAAGGTGGGCGGGTTCCAGCCGTCGAAGCGCTGCGACAGGTCCGCCAGCGCCGCGTCTCCGCGTTCCCGGATGTCGGCGATGATGCCGCGTACCGTCTGCTGCACCGAGTCCTGCAGGCTGAGCTTGGTCTGAACGTTCATGCCGGGTTTCAGAATGCGTGCCATAAGGATTCTCCTGAAGAAAAAGGCCGGGTAGCGGACGGCGGACGGGCTCAGTAGCGGGTCTGCGACGCCGCCCGGTCAGCAGTCGGGCCGCGCAGGTCATCCAGCACCTGCCGCGCCGCGCCTTCCAGCAGCGCCACGTCGGAGCCGGCGGTCACGAAGGTGTAGCCGAGCGTCTGGGCGTGGCGCGCCAGCGGCCCGCCCGGGGTGAAGATGCCGGCGATCAGGCCCCGCTGCCGGGTCTCGTGCGCGATGTGCGCCACCGCGGCGGCGGCGGGTCCCGCCTGGAAATCCACGGTGGCCTGCCCGGTCAGGCTGAGGCTCAGGTCAATCGGGCCGACGAAGATGCCGCTCAGGCCCGGCGTGTCGAGGATCTGGTCCAGGTTCTCCAGGCCCTGCGCGGTCTCGATCATTGCGAAGATCAGCGTGAGGTCGTTGGCCCGGTCCGCGTACGCGGCGCCGTGATGCAGGCGGGCCCGGGTGGGGCCGTAGCTCCGGCCGCCGACCGGAGCGTAGCGGCAGGCGTGCACCAGCGTACGGGCCTGCTCCGGCGTGTCGATCATCGGGCAGATCACGCCGGCGGCGCCCGCGTCCAGGGCGCGCATCAGGTCCGGTGGATGCAGCCAGGGCACCCGCACCAGCGCGGCGGCCGGCGTGGCGGCAATGGCCTGCAGGGTAGAGACCAGCCCGCCGTCGGTGATCAGTCCATGCTGCAGGTCCACGGTCAGGGTGTCGTAGCCGGCCTGCCCCATCACCTCGGCGCTGACGCCGCCCGGCAGGTGCAGCCAGCCGTTCAGCACCGTCTCGCCGGCCGCCAGGCGGGCATGCAGCTGTTCCAGACGCTCAGGCATGCGCCACCTCCAGCAGCGCCGCCGAAATGAGCGCCGGGGCGTCCAGCGGCAGGTAATGTCCGGCGTGCGGGACGACCTTCAGCTGGGCCTGTGGGGCCAGCCGCTGCATCTCCAGCGCTAGGTCCGGCGGCGTGACCGGATCATTCTGGCCGGCGAGCAGCGTGAGCGCCCCGCGCCACCGCGCCAAGTCCGGCCGGCTGTCGGGGCGGGTCCGGAGCAGGGCCAGTTGATGGAGAAACGTGCTGGGCCCAACCCGGTGAGCCATCTCTGCCAGCACCGGTCCATGCGGTCCGCCGGCCAGCGCTTCCACCACGCTGCCGAAGTGCCCGGCCCGCACCTGCCGCTCCTGCTCGTTCCAGGTGATGAGCTGCTGCGGTGTCGGTGGGCGAGGATTGGCGCTCAGGAGCGTCAGCCGGGCCACCCGCTGCGGGAGTTGACGCAGCATCTCGAACGCCACGATGGCACCCAGCGAGAAGCCGATCAGATGGAGCGGTCCGGAAATGCCGTCCAGCGCGCCTCGGGCGGCCTCGTTCAAGGACGCGCCCTGGATCGTCGGCACCACGTACGCGCCGGCCGGCAGCTTGACCTCGGTCCATAGCGCCGCGTCACACAACGTGCCGGGCAACAGCACCGTGGGCACGGCTTACTCGTCTCCGAACTGGTGCAGCAGTTGCTCTTCAACCTCGGCAAAGTTGGCGGGCTTGATCATCTTGCCGCTGTCGTCCGCCTCGAACCCGTACTCGCGCGCCTGACGGATGACCTCCGGCGCCCAGTAGGGGTCCTTGCCTTCATAGGCTTCGTGCTTCTCCAACACAGCGAAGATCCAGCTCTCGCCCTCATCGATGCATTCGAAGCCGCGCCACAGCTGAGCGGGCAGGGTGATGTAATCGAATTCCTCCAGGATGGTCTCGCCGTCCACCCGGTCGGCAGACTCGCCCCAGTAGAAGCGCCAGCGCCCGCGCAGCGGCAGGAACGACTCGATGTAGTCGTGGGTGTGGTACGCCGGACCGTTGCCCTGCCGCGCCCGCACCATCCCTATCTGGAAGCCGTGCGGCGAGGTAATGAACGGCGCGTAGGCATCGTTCTCGCTGGCGGTGTCTCCGATTACCGCGTAGTTGTGCCGCTGGTGGCCCGGCAGGACGCTGTCGATGAACATCAGGGGAATCGGACGGGACTTCAGGTCCCGGAAGCGCACCACATTGCCGGTCATGACGCCAAGGTCTTCGGCGGGGGGGGTCGGTCGAGCGTCAGGGGCCTTGGTCATGGTGTCTCCCTTGAAAGCGGCGAACGCGGAGTGGCGAGCACAGCGGCGCCAGCGGTCCTCCGGAGAACCCGGAGGGCCAGTGACGACGCCTCGTGCATACGTATGCACACCGTACTCCGCTCCTGCGGCCCTCGTCAAGCCGCATCTGTGCAGGTCGTCAGAAGCCAGAACGGGCAGAGAACACAACAGCGCCTTCAACGAAAAATGGCCACGAGACCAGCCCATAGCTAACGCCTTCGCCTTGGGTGGCGGCGGATCAACTGTGAAGGACTTGACAAACTCGAAACGGCGCAACTATGGTGTATGCATACGTATGCAGAGCCCGGCTGGTCCAGGCTGCACCGTCACCCCCGCACAGACGGCAAGAGGTGACCGGGTGCAGGGCCGGCGGGTATGACTGCACCGTATCTTCGCCAGCAGCGGTCGTCCGTCCATGTGCCGTTGAAACGTCGCTCAGCGCGGCCCCGGCCTCAGATTCGCCTCAGCACCTTCGCTGCCCCCTGAACTTCACGCCAGCACGGCCGAATCAGGACGGCCAGCCGCCACGCGCCCCACGGCGCGTTGCCCGGAGCCCGTGGAGCACGCACCGCGTGCACCCGCACCGACCTTCGCAGCAATCACCTCGTCAGGAGGACACCGATATGCAGAAAGCAGGCAAGGCAGGGAAGCAGCGGTTGGGACTGTCTCTGGGTCTCGTGGGCGTGCTGGCGGTGGGCATCGTGCCCTCGATGGGCAGCGCCCAGGGCAACGTGGCCTACGGCCTCAAGGCGGGCAAGCCCTACAACGGCACCAAACTCAAGTTCCTGATTTGTTGCCTGGGAGCCGGGCAGTTCGCGCAGCTCAGCAAGCTGACCGGCGAGGGCGGCGAGTTCCAGCAGCTCACCGGCATCTCGGTGCAGTGGGAGAACACGCCCTATGAGGCGCTGCAGCAGAAGGAACTGGTGGAGGCCACCACCGGCAGCACCTACGACGTGGTGTCGTGGGTGGACGCCTGGGGCGAGGCGATCAAGCCGTATCTGGTGCCGCTCAACAGCCGTATTCAGGCGGACAAGGTCAACCTCAAGGACTACCCCAGCGCCTACATCCAGGCGGCCACCGACAGCAGCGGCAACATCATCGGCATGCCGTTCCGTGGTCACCCGCTGGTGATGTTCTACCGCAAGGACGTGTTCGACGCGCTGAAGCTGCCGGTCCCGCGGACCTGGCAGGCGGTGGTCAAGACCGCCCAGACGATCCAGCAGAAAAAGCCCGGCATGGTGGGCCTCTCGACCATGTACGGCGTGAACGCCGGGCAGAACCTGTTCAACTGGGTCAGCATGCTGTGGGGCAACGGCGGCGACATCCTGGACAAGGGCAACCACCCGATCTTCAACAACGCCAAGGGGCTGCAGGCCACCCAGTTCTACATCGACATCCTGCGCAAGGACAAGGTGACGCCCGCCGCCGCGACCACCTACGGCGAGCCCGAGTCGTCCACCCAGATCCTGCAGGGCAAGGCCGCAATGTGGGTCGGCTGGTGGTGGTACTGGTCCAAATTCGCCGATCCCAAGCAGGTGTCGGCCGACGTGCTGAACAACGTGGGCTTCGCGCCCGCGCCCGGCTGGGCCGGCGGCACCACCCAGAACTACGGCCTGGTATGGCCGGTGGGCATCTTCAAGAACTCCAAGAACCAGGACGCGGCCTGGGAGTTCATCAAGTACGTCAGCAACACCGACGTGCAGAAGAAGGTGGCCGCCAACCGCAGCGACCCGGCGCTGGCCGACAACACCATCGTGACCTTCTCGGGCATGAACGACCCGAAGGTCAACGCGGCCAACGGCGGCATCCCCAAGGTGGGCGGCCAGGCGCTCAAGACCGCCCGCACGCTGCCGCAGGTGCGCTCCTGGGCCGAGATTCAGAGCGTGCTGGAGGTCGGCATCAACCAGATGGCCACCGGCGCGGACGTCAAGTCCACCCTCGACCGGATGGCCCGGGACGTGGACGCCATTCAGAAGCGGGCCGGCTACTACAAGTAAGCGGGCGAAGGGTCCGCGGTGGGGGACCCGCTCCGGCGGCCCCCACTGCGGGCATGTCCCGGCGGGTCCGCCTCGCTGAGGCCGTGAACCGCCTGAGCTCTGAACCAGCCGTCATGAGGTGAGCGCTATGGAACTTCCGCAACCCGCCGCCCCGAGTGCCGCTTCCGCTGTCCTGAGGACCCGGAAGCCAAAGGTGAAGGCCGGACAACTCAGAAGCGGCGGCCTGCGCTGGATGCTGCTCGGCCCCGCGCTGGTGGTGATCCTGGCGACGGTGGTGTCGCCGCTGGTGTCGTCCTTCATCACCTCGTTCCGCGACTGGCGGCTGATCTACTCCCCGACCCCCGGCGCGTTCGTGGGCATGGACAACTACACCCGCGCCCTCAGCGACGCCGGCTTTCTCAACAGCCTGCGCGTCAGCGGGCTGTACATGCTGATGTCGGTGACGATGACGCTGCTGATCGGGCTGGGCATCGCCCTGCTGCTGGCCAAGCCGACCCGCCTGAACGTGTTCGCGCGCACGCTGCTGATCTTTCCCTTCGCGGTGGCGCCGGTGCTGAAAGGCTACAGCTGGCGCTTCATGCTCAACCCCGACTACGGCGTGTACGCCAAGATGCTCGGCGCGGTGATTCCGCCGCTCAAGGGGTACCTGTGGCTGGGCCACGAGTTCAGCGCGCTGCTGTCCATCGTGATGTCGGAGGTGTGGGGCTGGGCGCCGCTGTTCGCGCTGATGTTCATCGGGGCGCTGGGGTCTATTCCCGGCGAGACCACCGAGGCTGCCAAGGTGGACGGCGCCACGTCGGTGCAGATCTTCTTCCGCATCACCCTGCCGCTGCTGGCCCCGGTGATCTACATCGTGGCGTTGCTGAAGATCATCTCGGCCTTCAAGATGTTCGACCAGGTGGCGATCATGACCGGCGGCGGCCCCGGAAACTCCACCCAGACGCTGTACTACTACGTGTACCAGGTGGCCTTCCGCAACCTCGACATGGGGTACGCCTCGGCCGTGTCGTACATCCTGGTGGCGATCATGGCGCTGCTGGCGTTCCTGTACGTCCGCGTGCTGCTGAGGGAGCACTGACATGCAGAGCACCGTTCCCACCCGCCCCGCGCCGCGTCGCCGACGTCACCGCCAGGACCCGCCTCGCGCAGGCAGGCGAGACGTTCGGCACGCTGGCCGTCATCTTCTTCGTGCTGTTCCCGCTGGCCTGGATGGTGCTGGCGGCCTTCAAGACTGAGGTGGACGTGTTCTCCACCCGGCTGCTGTTTAAGCCGACCCTCGACAACTTCCGCGCGATCTTCTCGGACCCGATCCTGCTGGGGTCGCACATCTGGGTGAGCGCGCTGGTGTCGTTCCTGACGGTGGCCATCACCGTGCCCCTCGGCGCGGCCGCCGCCTACGTGCTGTCGCGGCACCGCTTCCGGGGGCGCGAGTCGCTGTCGCTGATCATCCTGATCACCCAGTTCATTCCGGCGGTGGTGGTGGCAATTCCCTTCTTCACACTGTTCCGCTCGGCGGGCCTGATCGACACGCCCATCGCGCTCGTCATCATCTACCTCTCGTTCACGCTGCCGTACGCCATCTGGATGCTGCGCGGCTTCTTCGACGCGCTGCCGGTGGAGGTGGAGGAGGCGTCGTTCATCGACGGCTGCAACGAGTTCCAGACGCTGCGGCACGTGACGGTGCCGCTGGTGATGCCGGGCATCCTGGTGTCGGCGGTGTTCGCGTTCATCTCCGCCTGGAACGAGTTCTTCTTCGCCCTGATCCTGACCCGCCAGAACTCGCTGACCCTCCCGATCGCCATTCAGAGCATCTCCGGCCCGCGCGGCCCCGAGTGGCAGCAGCTGGCAGCCGCCGGCCTGCTGGTGATGGTCCCGATCATGGTGATGTCGCTGTTCATCCGCAAGTACTTCGTCGAGGGCATCACCGTCGGGGCCATCAAGTAGATGCCCCGGCCCGCCCGACCTCCACGCGCTGCCCACAGGAACCGTATGGACAACACCACCGACCTGCCCGCCACCACCCCGCCCGTCTTTGACTTTGCGGACCGGCCCGACTACTCAGAGTTCGTGCTGGCCTCGGGAAGTGGCCGCCGCCAGCCGCTGGCCGGCTTCGACCCTGATTACACCGACATTGTGGACTACATCGTCCGCTGCACCCACAAGATCTGGGAGGAAAAGGCCATCGGCCTGATCTACACCCACTACGCCCACAACGTGCTGGTGCACTACTCGAGCGGCATCATGTACGGCCGGGAAGCGATGGTGGTCAACACCATCCAGCGCATCGCCATGTACGCCGAGCGCCGGGCGTTTGCCGACGATGTGATCTGGAGCGGCAACGATCAGGACGGCTTCTACAGCTCCCACCGGGTCTCGAGCGTGGGCACCCACACCGGCTACAGCGAGTACGGCCCGCCCAGCGGGCGCAAAATTCACCGCTGGGGCATCGCCGACTGCTTTGTGCGCGAGAACCGCATCGTGGAGGAGTGGCTGGCCTCCGACACCCTGACCGAGCTGCGGCAGATGGGGTACGACCCGCTGGCCCTGGCGCGGCAGGCGGTGCTGCCAACGACGCCGCACACCCACGGCGAGATTGACCGCCTGCCCACCGGTCAGCAGGCCCCCGCCTTCCTCGACGTGCCAGACGCCAACGAGGACCCGCAGGGTTTCATCCGGGCGGTGCTCGGTAACCTGTGGAACGCGCGGCTGGTGAACATGGTGCGCGAGCACTATGCACCCGGTCATGTGGCCTTCGTGCCCGATTCACGCAAGCTGTACGGGCATGGCGATTACGAGAACTTCGTGATCACCCTGATGGCCAGCTTCCCCGACCTCGCCGTCCAGGTGGACCATCAGTGCGTGCAGGGCGACGAGCGGCGCGGCTACCGGGTCGCCACCCGCTGCACCTTCCAGGGCACGCATGAGGGCTACGGCCCGTACGGCGCGCCCACCGGGCGGCGGATTTTCCTGATCGTGATCAGCCACCACATCATCCGGGGCGGCAAGATCGTGCAGGAGTGGACCATCTTTGATGAGTTCGCGCTGCTGAAGCAACTGCACGGTCAGCTGGGGGCCGGCGCGTGACGCACCCGGAACCGCAGCACCCCGTCTTCGACTTTGCAGACCGGCCCGACTACTCGGAGTTCGCGCTGGCCTCAGGAAGTGGCCGCCGACAGCCGCTGGCCGGCTTCGACCCTGACTACACCGACATCGTGGACTACATCGTCCGCTGCACCCACAAGATCTGGGAAGAGAAGGCCATCGGCCTGATCTACACCCACTACAGCCACAACGCCATCGTTCATACCTCCAGCGGGACCATCTACGGCCGCGAGACGGTGGTGCGCAATACCGTGCAGAACCAGGCGATGTGGGGCGACCTGCGCGCCTACGCCGACGACGTGATCTGGAGCGGCAACGATCAGCAGGGCTTCTACACCTCGCACCGGCATGCGAACACCGCCACCCAGAGCGGCTACACCGAGTTCGGGCCGCCGACCGGGCGCAAGATTTCGTACTGGGGCATCGCCGACTGCTTCATCGTGCAGAACAAGATCGTGGAGGAGTGGCTCACCCACGACGGCATCACGGTGGTGCGGCAGATGGGCTACGACCCGGTGAGTCTGGCGCGGCAGGCGGTGCTGCCGGCCACGCCGCACACCCACGGCGAGATTGACCGCCTGCCCACCGGTCAACAGGCCCCCGCCTTCCTTGACGTGCCTGATGCCCAGGAGGACCCGCAGGGCTTCGTGGCCGCCCTGATGCAGAACCTGTGGAACGCGCGACTGGTGAACATGGTGCGCGAGCACTATGCACCCGGTCACGTGGCCTTCGTGCCCGACTCGCGCAAGCTCTACGGGCACGGCGACTACGAGAACTTCGTCATTACCCTGATGGGCAGCTTCCCGGACCTCGCCGTCACCATCGGGCACCAGTGCGTGCAGGGCAGCGCCGAGCGCGGCTACCGGGTCGCCACCCGCTTCATCCTGCAGGGCACGCACGAGGGCTACGGTCCGTATGGTGCGCCCACCGGTCGGCGGATGTTCCTGATCGGCATCAGCCACCACGTGATCAAAGCCGGTCAGGTGGTGCAGGAATGGACCCTCTTTGACGAGTTCGTGCTGCTGAAGCAGCTGTACGGCCAGCTTGGAGGCGTGGGTGGCTGAAGCGGTCCGGCCGGAACCAGACGTCGCCGGAGAGGTGCTGCGCCGGACCCACCAGCTGTGGGACGACCGGGCCGTCGGGCTGATCTACACCCAGTATGCCCACAACGTTCAGATTCACCAGGACGTCGCCGACCAGATTGGGCAGGAGGCCGTGGTGACGGACGCCATCCGCACCCTGGCGGCCTTTCCGGACCTGCGCCTCGTCGGCCATGAGGTGATCTGGAGCGGCAACGCGCAGGACGGCGTGCACAGCTCTCACCGGGCCGTTTGGTGCGGCCACCACCTGGGCCACGGCCGGTACGGCCCGCCCACCGGGGGCCGCATTCACTGCCGTGTGATCACCCAGCAGGACATGCGGGGTGGTCGCGTGGTGCAGGAATGGCGGGTGCGCGACGAGCTGGCCGTGATCCGGCAGCTGGGCCTGGACGGGTGGGCCCTGGCCCGCAGTATGGCCGAAGCGGATGGGGTTCACACGGCCGGGTTCGGTGAGCTGGCGCGCGGCCACGGCCAGCGGCCCCCGCCGACCACCCTGGACGGCGACCCGGCGGACCCGGAGGCGCTTCCCGGCCTGTTGTACGGCCTGGTCTGGAACGGCCGCATGTTCAACCTGCTGCGGACGTATTACGCCGACGACGCAGTGATCTGGGTGCCCGGACACCGCCGGCTGGCGACGCTCCAGGCGCGGATGCACTACGTCCTGCAGCTTCTGGCCGCCTTCTCGGACGGCGCCATGCAGCTAGAGCAGGTGACCTGGACCGGCACGGAGCCATTGGGCTTCCGGATCGCGGCCCGCTGGACCTTCCAGGGCACCCATGACGGCCCCGGCCTGTACGGGGCGCCCACCGGCCGCCGGGTACGCGTGATGGGCATCAGCCACTTCGAGGTCCGGGGAGGCCGGATCGTGCGCGAGAGCATGCTCTGGAACGAGTTCGCGCTCCTCGTCCAGCTGTCCCGGCCCGGCTAGCGCCTCACCCGCCCTTTCCCTCTTCCCCTTCCTTCTCCCACAGGAGCCGCTGCATGGAATACTTCAAGAAAGCCCCGCCTCAGGCCGCCGCCGTCAGCCAGGAAATCCGCGATACGGTGTCCCGGATCATCTCGGACGTGGAGCGTGAGGGTGTGGACGCCGTCCGCCGCTACAGCGAAAAGTTCGACGGCTTCGCCCCAGCCGAGTTCCGGCTCTCGGAACAGGACATTCACGCCCAGCTGGCCGGCATTGACGAGGAGGTCACGCGGGCCATCGACTTCAGCATTCAGCAGGTCAAACACTTCGCCGGGCTGCAGCGCCGCACCCTCATCGACTTCGAGGAGGAGACGCTGCCGGGCGTCACCATCGGCCAGAAGCAGATACCGGTGAACGCGGTCGGCTCGTACATCCCCGGCGGGCGCTACCCGATTCTGGCCTCCGCCGTGATGACCATCGGCGTGCCGAAGGTGGCGGGCGTGAAGCGCATCGTGGCGTGCGCACCGGTGCAGCGCGGCACCGGGCGGGTCAACGCACTTCAGCTGTACGGCATGGTCAAGAGCGGCGCCGACGAGATCTACGCGATTGGCGGCGCGCAAGCGATGGCGGCGATGGCCTTCGGGCTGGACGGCGCGCCCCCGCTGGAGGCGGTGGACATGATCGTGGGGGCCGGCAATGCCTACGTGGCGGAAGCGAAGCGGCAGCTGTTCGGCGTGGTGGGCATTGACCTGCTGGCCGGGCCCACCGAGATCTGCATCCTGGCGGACGAGAGCGCCGACCCGGAGAAGGTGGCGGCGGACCTGCTCGCGCAGGCGGAGCACGGCACCAACTCGCAGTCGGTGCTGATCACCACCTCACGGGCGCTGGCGCAGGCGGTCACGCAGGAGATCGAACGTCAGCTCGCGGCCCTGCCCACCGCCGACGCGGCGGGCACTTCCTGGCGCGACTACGGCGAGATCCTGCTGGTGGACTCGGACGAGGAGATGGTCACGGTGTCGGATCAGGTGGCCTCCGAGCACCTGGAGGTGATGACCCGGGACCCCGACTGGTACCTGCAGCGCCTGACCAACTACGGCTCGCTGTTCCTGGGCCAGAATGCCACGGTCGCTTACGGCGACAAGGGCATCGGCACCAACCACGTGCTGCCGACGAGCAGGGCGGCCCGGTATACCGGCGGGCTGTGGGTCGGCAAGTTCATCAAGACCGTCACGTGGCAGCGGGTCGCGGACGACGCGAACCAGACGGTGGCCCCGCCCTTCATCCGGATGGCGGACACCGAGGGCATGATCGGGCACGCCGACTCGATGCGCCTGCGGCTGCGGTAACGCCGTGTCACGGGTGCTGCCCATCGCGGTGGTGCAGGACGCGCCGCGTTCACCGGACGAGCCGCTGAGCCAGTTCACGGCGGCGGTGGAGGCGATGGTCCGGTCCTTCCCGCAGACCCGGCTGCTGGTGTATCCGGAACTGCACCTGTTCGGAGACGAGGTGGCCAGAGAGGCGCTGGATGCACGCGCCGAACCCCTGGACGGAACGCGCCTCCAGACCCTGGCCCAGCTGGCGGGCGACCTGGACGTGTGGCTGGTCCCGGGCAGCGTGTGTGAGCGCGGGCCCCAGGGCCAGCTGTTCAACACGGCCGTGGCGCTGTCGCCGGCTGGACAGCTGGCGGCGTCCTACCGGAAGGTGTTTCCCTGGCGCCCCTACGAACCGTTCGAGGCGGGGGACCGCTTTGTGACCTTCGACCTGCCGGGCATTGGCCGGGCCGGCTTCTCGATCTGCTTCGACGCGTGGTTTCCCGAGGTGACGCGCCACCTAGCCTGGATGGGGGCGGAAGTGGTGCTCAACCTGGTCCGGACGACAACCTGCGACCGCGCTCAGGAGCTGGTCCTTGCCCGCGCCAACGCCATCGTCAACCAGGTGTTCGTGGTGAGCGTCAACTGCGCCGGGCCGCTCGGCACCGGCCTGAGCGTGATTGTGGACCCGGAAGGGCTGGTGCGGACGGCCACCAGCGGTGCGGACCGGGCGGTGTTGACCGATGTGCTGGACCTGGAGCACGTGACCCGGGTGCGCCAGTATGGAACGGCCGGCCTGACCCGGATGTGGGCACAGTTCAGCCCGGGTGACCCGCCCCTGGCCCTGCCGCTGTACTCAGGCCAGCTGGACCCGGAGCGCTGGAGCCCCGGCTGGCCCGATCCGCTGTCGGAACCATGATGCTGGGCTAAGGGGTTGGAGGCGGCGTGGCCGTGATGCTCGCCACCGCGAATTCTGAAGTCCAGATCGGAGCGGATAGCCACCCTCACCCTGTGCTGGGCTTCCACGCTGGGGGAGCGGAGTCGGGCAGGGAGAACAGCACGGACGGCTTGCGCCTCAGATCGGGTCCGGCGTGGCTGTTGCCTCCATTTCGATGCCCGCCGCTTATTCCATTCACCGGATGCTTACGTCGGAAAGGGCAGGGGCTGCGTTCCACTACGCTGGGTCATGCTCCTTGTCCCCCCCACCCTGATCGTGCTCTGGCTGACTGGCCTCTTTTCCATTGTCCTGCTGGGCACCGGGGGCTGGCTGGTGTGGGAGTGGTACGACAACTGGGCCGCCAACCTGCCGGCCAACCCCCGCTACCTGATCTGGGGCGCCGCGCTGCTCGCTGTCTCCCTGCTGGGGGGGCCCGTGGTGAGCTTGTTCCTGGGCCGCCGGCCCCGGCCCGGCGAAGCACCGATGCAGGCGCTGACAGGGGGGACCGTCCAGCAGGTCGTTCGTCCGGACGGAACCCGGCTCCATGTCGAGTCATTCGGTCCGGAAGACGCGCCGGTCCTGCTCCTGACCCACGGCTGGGGACTGAGCAGTGCCGAGTGGTGTTACGCACGCCAGCACCTCGGCGAACGCTACCGGCTGCTGGTCTGGGACCTGCGGGGCCTTGGACAGTCAACTGCCCCCCACGACCACCGCTACGATCTGGAGCGCATGGCTGGTGACCTGAACGCTGTGCTGCAACTGGCAAACGGGCAACAGACCATCCTGTGCGGACACAGCATTGGTGGGATGACGACCTTGACCTTCTGCCAGCAGTATCCGGACGCGCTGGGTTCTCAGGTGGCTGGCTTGGTTCTGACGCAGACGACGCCCACAAATCCTGTCCAGACTGCGCTGGGTGCGCGGCTGAACCGGGCGCTCCAGGAGCCGGTGCTGCGGCCGTTGTGTCATCTGACCGTCTGGCTCTCGCCGCTGGTCCGGATAATGAACGTCCTGAGCGCCCTCAACGGCATCATGGTGCTGGCGAATCACCTGCTCCAGTTCAAAGGGCAGGAGACCCGGCAGCAGCTGGCCTTTACGACCGCGCTGTTGCTGCGGGCCAACCCGGCGGTGGTGGCCCGCGGCATGCTAGGAATGCTGAAGTACGAAGCCAGGGACGTCCTGCCAGCCATTGATGTCCCTACGCTGGTGATCGCGGCATCGTCGGACCGGGCCACACTTCCAGAGGCGGCCGCGTATATGACACAGCACATTGCCGGAGCGGAACAGGTGACGCTCAGCCCAGCCGGCCACATGGGACTGGTCGAGCACCACGAGGTCTGGGCCCAGGCGGTGCTGAGCTTCGCCACCCGGTGTTTTAAAGCGGGCCGGCCGGAAGTACAGCCCCAAACCAAAGTCTAAAGATCGGGTACGCATTTGCACCGGAAAGCGCTGACACTGATTGAGCGCAAATGGTTCGATGCGGGCCGTGACAAGTCTCTCAAGGCGTTGATGCCGGACAGATCATGCGGAGCTGCACATCAATATGTGAGGCCGGGTGAGGACATCCGTGCAATGAGTGACTGCTGACGTACCCGGACAAAGAGCTCGACTCATCTGAATATTCTGAAGTGTGGCCGGGGCGGATGTTTCAGGCAGTTGAGGTGATGTGAACTTGGGGTGGCAATCGAAAGCCAGGATGGGTTCAGAAGGCGGTGATCCGCTGCACCGTGTCCATCAGCTGCTAGGAGCCGGTAGGTTTGACCAAAAAGGCGTTGGCTGGCGTGTTCCCGGTAGCAAGCCAGCACCTGCGAGGCCATCTCGGACGTGCTGGCTGGCTGCCGGGACCGTCAGGAGCATAGGGTCTGCCTAGCACCTTCAGGCCCGACAGGCCCGGCAGATTCACGTCTAGCAGGATCAACCGAGGCCGGTCTTCGCTGTGGGCGAGGATCGCCGGCGGCTGCTCTCCGGTTGTGCATTTGAGGGTCTGCAGTGCAGAACTGACGTAACTGACGTACTTCACCGCGCTGATGAACAGCTCTGTCACTTTTTAAAGGTCATCAATCCACAGCAGATGTAGCGGATTCAACCTGGGCACCCATCGTCCTGGCACAGCGCCATGAACGCTGACCTTACAGCCGGCGCGGTACCAGGGTAGCGGTTCGCAACCAGAAATCCAGCAGGGCCTGGAACATGTGGACCCAATCATCGAAGGTGTGCGGTTTAACGAGGTAGCTGGAAGCGTACCCCTTGTAACTTGCCAGAATATCGTCCTCTGCGTGCGACACGCTGAGCACCACGACAGGAATGCGGCAGAGCTGCGGATGGTCTGACAGATGCCGCAACAGGCTGAAGCCCGACATGCCAGGCAGGATCAGGTCCAGCACGATCAGGCGAGGCCACTGTGCTGGACCTTCCGCGGCCGACAGGACAGACAGCGCGGCCTCGCCCGACGGTACGATCTGGCAGCGCGGGGCCGGCGTCACGTAGCTCAGGGCGCTGAGAATCAGGGTCCCCGTGGCGTTGTTGTCTTCAACCAGCAGCAGATCCGGCGCGCTGAGCATGGCTCAACCTAACAGCCTTGGCGGCGGCATGAGCAGAGAAATTCTTGGCCCGCTTGAAGAAGCCCACACATGGAAGGTGCATGGACAGGCAACTTATAGGGGAAGCGGGACAGGCATCCGGTCCCCGCTCTCCGTCAGTTTCGGAGGTGTCTACGTGTCTTCCTTCAGAAGCCGGTCCGTGTTCAGGCCATCAGGTCCGTACTTGATTCCCCCGGACCATACCAATCGGAAACGGCTGGCTAACGTTATAGCGGTGAGTATCACCAGTGTCTTGATATGAACGGCTGGATGTGACATCCATATCAGGCCCAGGAGGCTACTGACCGTTCAGAGGGCCCCGCAGGGAAATTGATCCCTGTCAAATACCCAACCTGGGCCGTGGGATGTCCTATTCAGTAGGCGCATCGCCGCACAGACCAACCCACAGATTGTGCGGCTGAACCGCACAGTGATGCGTGGAGCCATGAAGCCGATCGGCTCGTTGGAGAGCTGTAACCTGTGTCAACGTTGCACAGCAGATCAGATGAACGACTATGTCTACGCTGTCTGGGCTGTGCTGGTCCGCACTCACACGGGGCCGCCGCAGACGTCGAGAGCGGCGGCCAGAGTCAGTGAGGGCAGCTCGGACACGATTCAGGCCAGACTGCCGGCCGCTATCAAGGTGGGCGTCAGAAACACCTGACCAGGCCCGTCCAGGGTATATACCAGCCCTTCACCGCTGCGTACTGCGTTGCGCAGGCCTTTGACCAGAGGGCCCAGGCGGGGATTCATGGTAGCGGTGTACATCAGCATCATGTCTCCGTCCACCGTGACCGTTTCCCCGGCCGGGATGTCCAGCACCTCAATTTCATGCACGCTGACAGGAGACTCGATCACCAGCAGGCCCTGACCATCCAGACGAGGCTGCATCAGCCCATTGCCGCTCAGGACCCCCTGCACTTTGGCGTGCTGGTGGGTGCTCAGTCGCAGGCTGCCCTGAGCGGCGTAGTAGGCCTTGTCGTCCACCAGCATGCTGTCGCCGCCTTCCATATTGGCGAAGACAAAGTGCTTGCGGGTCGGTTCGGTCCAGATTTCTCCGCTGCCGGAAATGCGCGTGCCGTAAGCAGATTCACCGGTGCCGGCGCTTCGCACAGCGCGGCCGAGAAACCCGCCACCCTGCCCCGGTTGCTGCTGGATGACCTCAAACCGCAGGCGACCGTGTGCGTAAGAGAGGATGCCGGGTTCAAGAACGACGCTGTCGTCCCGCAGGGTGAATTTGATCTGCCGCTGACCGGTGTCGGTGTAGAGTTCACGGAACGTGGGCGTGCTTCCAGCCGCTCCCTGCACCAGCTGCGACGTGACCTTGCAGATGGCATAGAGTTCAGCTTTCAGGCCGGCGCTCTGTTCTTCGTGCAGTTGGATACGGAAACTCATGCTTCCAGAGTAACGGTCTTTCGTGACTCGTGTTGCACCCAGAGGGGTCGCTCAGGAGCCAGCGCGCAGTCAATGCGTCCAACAGATTGTGATACTCCGTCAAAATAGGGCACCGAATTTAAAAGCGGATCGGCAGGATGCAAGGCGTGGCCAGCTGGACATACGTTGCTCCCCAGGCTGGTTGGCATTCAGAAGCGCTGTCTTTTTGCCAAGCAGTGTTCCTGACCACTGATCTCAGGAGGCAGCCTGAAGACGCCTGGACGCTCCAAGAAGGTGCTCGGTGTGCATTGGCCAGTAGAGGAGCTACACCGGTTAGAACGCGTCCAAGCAGGGTAGAGCAAAGTCGAGCCAGGGCCTGATTCAGCTCAATTCCTTCTGTGCTGTCTGCATCACCTTGACCAGGGATGTATAAGACGGTATACTTTTCAACATCAAGGGCGACCCTCGGGTCGCTTTTTCCATGTATAAGGGCGGATTCTGGACCAGTAATCTACGGATGCCCGTCATGCCAGACAGGAAAGCTTTATCACATCATTGAACTGACTTCTGGAGCCAGCCTCTCTCGGAGCTTTTTTGTGCCCGGGTCCACTTCGTCGGTTCGCTCGCGGTGTCGCCTCCTGAAACCCGCTCTACTAAGGCCATGGCTGCGCGGCTCCCCCTCGACGTCCGGCAGATTTACCTTGAACCACGGGCCGCAGCGCTTCCCCGTGGTCAGGAGATTTTGCGCCGCTTTCCGGACGCCGAGCGGATCGAAGTGGCCTCGCACTGGAATATTCCCGGCCTGCACGGGAACGCCGGCCTGGTCAAGGACTGGCTGCGCGTCAAACGTCAGGTCCTGGTCCTGGGCTTCCGCAAGACCCTGACGATGCGCCCGAATGGCCGGAGCGCCGACTTCATCGCGCCGGGCCTCGCCAACGGGTGCGCCCTATCGTGCGCCTACTGCTACGTGCCCCGGCACAAAGGGTACGCCAATCCCATCACCACGTTTGCCAACATTGAGGACGTGCTTGCGGCTCTCCGCAGGCACGCCCAGCGGCAGGGCCGCAAGACCGAGCCCAACACGGTGGATGCCTCAGACTGGGTGTACGACCTGGGCGAGAACAGCGATCTGAGCGTGGACGCCCTGATCTCGGACAACGTGCGTGATCAGATAGAACTGTTCCGGACGCTTCCGAACGCCAAGGCGTCGTTCGCCACGAAGTATGTCAACCGTGACTTGCTGACCTACGACCCACAGGGTCGGACCCGCCTGCGCTTTTCATTGATGCCGCCGTCTGTGGCGCGGGTTGTGGACATCGGAACGTCTCCCATGTCCGAGCGCCTTGCGGCCATCAACGACCTTGTCGAGGCCGGGTACGAGGTGCACCTGAACTTCTCTCCGGTCATCATCTTCGACGGTTGGACAAATGCCTACACCGAGCTGTTCCAGCAGGTGGATGCGGTCTTGTCGCCCAGGGCCAAAGCTCAGCTGGCCGCCGAGGTTATCTTCCTGACGCACAACGTGGGCCTGCACGAGGTGAATCTCGGGTGGCACAGAAAGGCGGAAACGTTGCTCTGGACGCCGCAGTGGCAGGAAACCAAACAGTCGGAGTACGGCGGCACGAACCTGCGGTACCGCCGGGGACTCAAAGGCAAGGCTGTCGAGCGCTTCACGGCCCTGCTGCGGCGCGAACTGCCCTACTGCACCGTACGGTACGCCTTCTGAGGCGCTCTGGGCGCCGTCGGCAGCTGACGTTCTGCAGTACGGACCTGCGGGCGTGAGGCCTCCGTCATGCGGTCAGCGGATGGAGAGTAAGAGCGCCAAGCGCACAGCAGATTGACGCTCGGTTCCATCGCGGCCAGGCGGTGCAGCCGCGGTGCCATCGTCGGTGGTCTGGCTTGAGCCACATTGGCCGAGAGAGCAGCAGCTCATGGTCGAGCATTCGCGCCTGAAGCGAGGACCACTGGGCGCAGGACGAAAGCGGTGAACGTCGAGGCTCACGTCCTGCCATCCGCGTTTAATAGGGGCTGCAATCAGCGAGTTGTTTCGTGTTGGGGAGCCGGGGACGGTCGTCGTGTAGCACTGCTGGCTGTTCTCAACGCCATCGCCGCCCGGCTGCTGCGCTTCGACGCCTGCATGGTCTGGTGGGATCAGGTGGCGGGGCGCTTAACGAGTTCCACCGGGTCGAGGGCGCCCGCAGACGCTGTACTCTGGGTCACCACCCGACGGTGATAGTCGATCTGCCCGAGGTGATAGGCAAGGTGACTGAGGAACTGCAGCAGGGTCAACCGGCTCGAAAGGTCCACGTCCGCGAACCGGACCGGGAACATCTGTTCCAGATCGTCTTCGGTCAGCCGATGGAAGGCGGCTGTCAGGCCGTTCCTTGCGCCCATCAGCTCGCGGTGCAGCTCCTCACGGGTCACGTCACGCCTGCCGAATTCCGCCTCGCGGTTGCGCACGTACCCAGTCTGGCCGAGCACGGCACCGAAGAAGTGCTGCACACTTCCGGCCAGATGCAGGAACAAGGTGCCCGCCGAGTTGGGCATGCCCGGCAGGATGGTCCAGACGCTGGCGTCGTCAGGATACAAGTCCAGTTCGCGCTCCAGGGTGGCGAGTTCACGCAGGTACAGCCGGTGCAGCTCATTCAACAGCATGGGTCTCCTGGAAGGGTGCGGGGGCAGAGTGAGGGGTGCGGATGGGTCACGGCTGCGGTCCCAACCGGACGGCATGGCTGATCGTCCGACGGTTCAGTGCATGGTGCTACAGGCGAGGCTTCCAAAGCATCCTGGGACATGCGACGTGGCGGGTTGCGGTCTCTGGGCCGTCGATTGACACCTTACGCGCCAGGGACGACCGGAACATTCTTTAGAGTTGATGCTGGCTGTACAGCTGATTTGGAGCCCGGATAGGCACGTTTTTATGCCCGCACAGCCCACCAGAGCGCGAACGCAAGGCCGTAGGTGTGGATTGCGGGAAGGTTGAGAATCAGGGGCCGCGATAAGTGGACCCGGATTGCTCATCCAGGGATATGCAACACCGGCCTGCACGCGTCCACGCCGATCAGTTCAATGTCACTCCGGCGGTGCTTGTCCCAGGTGTTTCGCTGCAGTCGCCAGCGATTCACCCGCGCTGGTTCGCCGCGCCGTGTGGCCCAGTCGGTGCCATTCGGATGGTAGCCAAGCGCTTCGGACACGCGGTTGGACGCCACGTTGTCCAGGAACGCGTCGCTGCTCGCTTCTGCCGCTCCGAATCCGGCAAAGGCCAGATGCAGGATGGCTGCGCGCATCTCGCGTCCCAGACCCTGCTGCCGGACGTTCGGGGCCAGCCAGGAAAAACTGGTCACTGTCCGGAAACGGTCGAAGTTCACGCCGATCAGGTCCTGCATGCCCACCGCCTGCTCGCCCAGCATCACCACGAAGTACAGGCGCCAGGCATCCGGGCGGACGGTGCCGCGCCCGCGCCAGATGGCCTGAAGCCACTTTCGTTCTCGCACCGGATTGTCCTCGTAGAGGGACATCGGGTCATCGAAGAGGCCAGGGTGCCCTTCGGCCACGCCTGCGCGAACGATGGGCAGCAATTGGGCAAGCAGGTCATCCGTGGCCCCATACAGCGTCAGCCTGGGCGTGATGACCTGAAGATCAAGCGGTGGGTAGAGCGGAGGAGACATGACCTCAGCAGACGCTGGAACGCCTGAAGAATCCATACGCGAAACCGCTTACCTGGGTGTGCTAAGCGCTGGCGCGTGACGTCTTCTGTGCAACTTCAGCCCCAGGGCTACCACTTGAGGATGGCTGCGGAATTCAGTCAACCCAGATGCAACTTAAGCGGCTTATCCGAGTGAGACGCGGTCGTACTGGGAGCAGCTGGGGTAGGTTTTCTGACACATCTCATCCTGAAGACGAGACGCGCTTGGTTGTCCTGCCGTTGGACCCACGTGAATTCACGTCATACAGCCCTTCCGGGAAGGAACAGGCTGATACACCAGGATCGCTTGCCCGCGAGAATCGAGCGTGCCCAGCAGCCTTTGGCTTCTGCGGCATCTACCTGCTTCGCAGGCTCCGTTGAGGCATCCGTGGGCTGACGAGGGGCAGCTGACTGGGACGTCCACCACAACCACCGGTTCCGCCTCCCAGCCGCTCTCCCAGCAGACCAGAAGACGACGCAATGCGCCTCAAACCGCTCGGTGCGCCGGCCCATCCCGGCTCCCCTGACGTCGACCACAACACGCTGTGGTCTGGACCATGGTCCAGACGTGTTTCCCGATCTGACGGTAGAGCGACAGCGTTCAGCCCTCACTGGGCCAGACGTTCCGCATGCAGGCGGCCGAACGCCTGGCGCCGCTGACAGCCGGAATCCCCCTAAAGGTTCAGAATGGGCTCGCGGGTGGACATTACGGCAGCGTCCTCCGGGTCAAGGCCCGGCGCCTGCCGCCGCACACGGATGCGGAGCTGTCGGGGGGAATGGTCCATGTAAGCCGCTCCCATCGGCGGTTGACCCGACTGGTGGCTCTGGAAAGCCGCTCGGACCTGGCCTGCCGCGTACGCGTAGCAGGGGCTGGTTCCACGGTCTCTTGAGCAGCAGGGTGAGCGCCTCGCCGCCCGGCAAGGCGCCTGTCGCCGCTCCACACCATCAAAAGCAAAGGAGGAACTGCAGGAACAGGAGAAGTCTGACCTCCAGGGCCGGTGCGCCCTTCCCATGCCGGCCGGACCGGTTTCAGGTGCTCCGCTTTGGTCCGGTGGCCTGTACGGCCCGGTCGGGATCAGGCGTCCGGATCGGGGACCATCGCGACGCGCACCAGATACCGTGTGCTGCCCGGCCCGTCTGTTGCCGTGTAGGCGGCGAGCACCCGGTTCAGGTCGCGCTGCAACGCTTTGGCGCGCTCACGCGACAGGGGAGGGGTGGTCACGGTGGTGTCGAGGACAGCGGGCTCTTCGTCACCGTACGTGTCCCATGGCTGTCCGTTCACGGCGTCGTAGGCGAACACGCCGCTTCCCAGGCGGTACAGCAACAGGCCCCAGCGAGCGTCGTCATGCGCGGCGCGCATCACCCGCAGCATCGCGGCCTGAACCTCGCGTTCGCTGGCCGCGCGTTCGCGCAGCAGCACCTCCAGCAGCTCGGCAGCCGGGGCCCCGGTGTACGGCACGAACAGCCTGGGCGCGACCGAACGGTACACCTTGATGGCGGGTCCCCGGCGGGGCTCCTCCCGCACGATGCTCAACAGGCCTAACCGTGTCATCTGCCGCACCCGGTACAGCATCCGGTGCCGGTCCTCGCCCAGTTCCCGCGCGGCCCGCGCCACCGTGCAGTCGCGGCCCAGAAACGGTTCGAGAAAACGGCGGGCGTCGGGGTCCACCAGGAATGCCGCCGCGCCGGGGGCGGTGATGTGCACTGTCTCCGGTTCAGGGCTGGACACGCGCGTCCGTGAAGGCCGTCACCAGCTGACCGAGCGCCTCGCGCGTGCCGGCCTCGGCGGCGTCTCCCGCCGCGTTGGTGACGACCACGAAGGCGTACGGCTCATCCGGCAGGACCAGCAGCAGGGCCAGGAACGTATCGGCGCTGCCCGAGTGGCTGCTGGCCCGTCGGCCGCGGTACTGGCTGACGCCCCAGCCGAACCCTGCGCGCCCGCCCGGCACAAAGGGAGTATGCAGACGCTGGTAGGCCGTGTCCGGCAGCAGCCGTCCCTGACCATGCAGGCCGCGCAGATGGTCACGCGCGAACACCGTGAAGTCCAGGACGCTCATGTGGACGTCGCCCGCCGGGCCGATGCCCGGATGCAGCTGATAGGCGTCGTGCGGGTCGTGTGGCACCCAGGGGCCACCCTCCCGCTGATGACCCCAGGGTTCCTGCGGATTGGTCCGTGCCGGCCAGCCGAACCCGGCGCTGCCCAGACCAAGCGGCCCGAACACCCGCTCTTGCATCAGATCCTCCCACCGGGTGCCGGTACAGCGCTCGGCCATCACGGCGGCGACCCCGAAGGCCGCATTTGAGTAACGGTAGGTGCCGATCTCCGCCCACGGTGTCTGCCGGAGGGCATGCCGGGCGAAGGCGTCCCTCACGCCCCAGGAATTCCCACCCGGCCCGGGCGCGTCCTCGAAATGCTCGGTCTCCTCAAAGGGAGGCAGCCCTGAGGTGTGTGACAGCAGGTGGGCGAGTGTCGCCGGGTGATACGCGGGATGCACCTCCGCCGCGCCGAACACGTCAGTGAGCGGCGTGTCCCAGGTCAGGACGTCCGGCACCAGGGTCGCCAGCAGGGTGGCGGTCATCGGCTTGGTGCACGACCCGAGGTGCAGGCGATCATGCACGCTCAGCGCGTCACTTTGGTCAGCACGTCGCCGTCCAGCCGCCCCAGCGAGCAGAGATCCGTCCAGCGCGGTCACGCCCCACGCCAGGCCCGGCAGGCCGTGGCGCAACCGGAGATCATCGAGAGGGCGAGCAAGCTCCGGCGGGGTGGTAAAGGGATGATCCATGCTGCAGATTGCCTCCGGGTCAGGATGAGCGGAAAGGGCCAGATTCATCCTGACATGCGGTGTGGAGGCCAGACACGGAGCGGCGGCCCACTGGGAACGGTGGGGTTCAGCTCGGTTGAGGGCATCTCACTTTCGTTATCTGCGCGTCGATCTGGAAGGCCGACGGGGGCGTGCCGGGCGATTCGGAAGGCGCTGCTTGTCGCCTGTGTCAGGTCTGGGCGGACGACGTGCTGCTCCAGCCAGACTGCCCACGGCTGGCTGATGCGTAGCACAGGCAGGGCAAATCAAATCCTGCCATAGTCCTTTCTCGACGAGCACAGAGCGGCCATCGGGCGAGCAGGCTTGCGACCCGACGGTCGCGCCAATGCAAGGTACGCCTCGGATCTTAATGCGTGCCTGTGCGGTGGCCGATAAGCACGACAACCAGCAGCTGAATACAGCACCTCCTGAAGGTGGCCGACCACAGCCGCAGCATGCCGCTCACCTGACCGGGGTCTCCTCAGACAGGCGTCTGGTTCATGTCCAGGCCGCGTGGTCGTCATTCAGGCGCGGGTCTGGTGTCGCGGGCAGAAAAAACACTGCGGGTCAGCCGCGCCCGTGTTGCGTCATAACCAGGGCGCGGCTCCCCGCAGTGACTCTACTATACCGGTAAAGCTGGCCTTTCGTGCTCCCACACCTGAGCGGCAGACCGGACGGCCGGGGAACTGACGCGGTGCCGCTCTTTTCTATTTTGAGGTTGCGGGAGCCGGCCGGACCCTTGACACGCCGTAAGGCCGATTCTGGCCCCTTACATCTCATCAGGAACGGGGACTAGGGTGAGTCGCAGGACATACGTCTCTCCGCTGGCGTCATCCTTGAGCGCCTGATAGTTCGCATGCAGCTGATGCAGGTCACGCTGCAATTGCTTGGCATGGGCTCTGGAGAGCTGGAGCGGGGCCGTGTTGTCCCACACGGCCGGCACGTCCGGTTCCAGCAGCCACGCCAGCATCCTCCAGTCGGGTGATGGTGGCCCCGCGGGTCGCGCTGGAAGCAGGGCATGGCTCCTGAATCCCTGCGCGTCCCCATAGGTGTAGAGTCCAAACCAGCGGGGGTCCTCGGCGAGGCCACTCCAGGCGCGCGTGAGCAGCGACAGGACCGAACGGCGGGCGTTGTCCAGGGACGACTCGTACAGCGCATGGATCGACTCGGCGGAGGTAGCGCTGAACGGCACGAAGTAGCCCGGAGACGAAGACCGATAGTACCGGATGGCCCGGCCCGGCCGCGGCTCGGTGCGGGTGACCTCCAGCAGCCCCAGGCGCAGCAGTTTATTCACCTGGTACAGCATGGCGTTCCTGGTGACGCCCAGCTCCGCGGCCACGTCCGTCACCCGCCGTTCCCGCCAGATGAACGGCTCGAAGTAGCGTCGTGACTGTGCGTCGGCCACGACCCGCGCGGCCTCCGGGTCATCCAGGCGCTGCCACACCCTGGGTGAATCGTCCGGTGTCATTTTCACCAGGGTACCACCCACGCTGGTCTCCATGAGGACACCATGTTCGCTGCGCTGACGCACCGCAACTTCCGCAGGCTCTGGCTGGGAGAGGTGATCTCCCTGATTGGTGACCGCGCCCTGTTGCTCGCCCTGCCGTACTTCGTGTACCAGCAGACCGGGTCCACCTTCACCACCGCTCTGCTCGCGCTGTCGTATTACCTGCCGGGCCTGCTGTTCAGCCCGGTGGCGGGCGTGCTGGCCGACCGCTGGGACCGCCGCCGCGTGCTGGTGACCACACACCTGATTCAGGGTGTGGTGATCACCGGGCTGCTGCTCGCTCCGGTGCCGGGGCTGGTGTGGGTGGCGTACGTGGTCACCTTCTTGGAACTCACCGTGAGTACGCTGTCCACCCCGACGGCAGGGGCCCTGCTTCCGACCCTGGTGGGGGACGAGGGACTGATGCAGGCCAACGCCGCCCTGTCGCTGGGCATGACCAGCGCCCGCTTGCTGGGCCCGGTCATTGGCGGCGCCCTGATCGCTACCCAGAGCATCGCCGGAGTGGTGCTGTTCGACGCGGCCTCATTTGTCCTGGCGGCCCTGAGTTTCCTGCGCCTTCAGCTCCCGGCACCTGAACCTTCGGCTCGTCCGGTCCAGGCTGCCTCGTTGCTCGGCTCCTGGCGTGAAGTGGGCCGGGAATGGCGCGAGGGACTGGGCATCATCCGGCGCAGCCGGGTCATTCTGACGCTGATGGCGGTCCTGGGCATCACCAGTCTCGGCGGCACGCTGATTGACCCGTTCTACACGCCGTTCCTGGTTTCTGTGCTGCACGCCGATGCCGAAACGATCGGTGTGCTCAGCGCCCTGGGAGGCATCGGCGCCCTGCTGGGGAGCTTCGCGTCTGCCTGGATCGCCGGCCGTCTGCCTCCCCGGTCCCTCATCGCGTTCGGTACGCTGCTGGTCGGCCTCCTGATGTTGCGGATGTACAGCCTGTCTGCTCTACCCCTGATGTTCGTTCTGGTCCCGCTGCTGGGGGTGCCGATGGTGACCTCGAACGTCGCCCTCTCGACCCTGATCCAGCGGGTGACACCCGACTCCCACCGGGGCCGGATTTACGGAGCCCTGGGCACGACCAATGCCCTGGTCGGCGTCCTGGCGACCGTGACCGCAGGCCTGATCGGGCCACAGGTGGGGATCGGGCGGATGCTACTGGCGGCGGCGTGCCTGACGCTGCTCGGTGGACTGGTGGCGCTCGTATTTCTTCCACGCCAGGGGGAAACAGCGGCTCTGGGCAGCGAGCAGGGAACCTGAATCAGGGCCGCCGTAACCATGACGGGGCAGCGTGCTGTTTGCCCAGGAGAGTGGGCTGGGCGTTCCAGCGGGTGGCTGCAGTTCACAGGAGCGCAGAAGAGTGCTCCGGTTCAGGGCGGTGGTGTGGAATACGACTGGCGGGACATCCTCAAGTGCCTCCGTCCCGTCCGCGTGAGCGCAGTTGGCAGCCAGTCCTGAGGTGGCCCCGGTGGAAGGTGTCAGCCTGTTGGGTTGGGAGTGTCTCCCGTTTCCAGCACCTCTATCCTGTCCCCGACCCCGAGGCGTCCGTGTTGCTGGTATTCCAGGTGCTGCCCAAACGGAACGGCATTGCCCCAGCGGCGGTAGGAAGCCAGGGCCTTCAACACCGTCCCCGTCCCCCTGCCCTGCTCGTCAACGTTGATGATGCTGCAGCGGCCACAGCTTTCCACCACCTTGAACTCAATTCCCCCGATGCGAATCCGTCGCCAGTAATCCTCTGCATAGGCGGCAGTTCCCCGGACGACGATGTTGGGACGGAAGCGCCGGGCATCGACAGGTGCAGTCAGGCGGGTGTTCAGGTCGGCCAGGGACGCTTCACTGATCAGGTGGACAGGATTTCCGTCCGAGAGATTGAGCCGTGTGCCGTTCACAGGCGGGCCGCGGAAGCGGTGGGACGAATCTGGCTGATAGACGAGGGTACACTGGCGGTGCAGATAGGCGGAGAACCAGTCGCTGGCCGAAGTCGGGGCTGCCACCACGGCGATGGGGTGCTTCCACATGGTGGCCTGAACGGGCGCTCCATCCGGTGCCTGTTCCACCGTGAGTTGTCCCATCCCAGGGGCCGTGAAGGTCAGGCCGGAGGCGTGGAGAACGGGAGTCACAAGGCGCAGGGTCGGGGCCTCGCGCTGCGTGATGGCCTCGCCCTGCGAATCAATCAGCATCCAGCGGCGGTCCTGTACCAGGCCCCGGTCCGTAAGGGTGCTGGTGGACACGGCGATGCCCGCAGCGGATTTAAGCGGGTAGATCCAGAGCCCGCTGACGTGGAGGTCTGGTGGGGCCTGGATGTCTGGGTTCGTCACGTCGGAGACAGTCTAAAGGCTGAACCGGCGCTGCGCTTGGATCTGTGTGAGTCGCGGCCACAAAGCGTGGCTCATGAGCGACAGCGACGGGTCAGTGGTGAGTGCCTTAAAGCCGGCCACCGCGCCCCATTCTCCCGGATGTCCAGGTGAAGGCGGGTAAACGCCAACCCCTGAACAGCCGCTATCGATCCTTGGGCGCGGTGTACGGCGTGGTCTCCGGCGTCCCTTGCTCCTGGCCCGGATATGGGAAGTGCCGACTGGGTCAGGGCAGCCTCAGCAGGGTCCCGTCAGTGGCGCGGCGAACCTGGTGGCGCATCCCGAGGGGGGGCCGTGGATTCGCGCTCGATCAGCTCGGTGGGAAACGGAGCCGGCAGGGCCGGCGCCTGGCCCTCAGCCAGCGCCACCAGCAGCTGAACCGCGACCTCTCCGATCTGCGCCAGGGGCTGGCGTACCGTTGTCAGACCCGGGCGGGACGCGACGGCAATCGGCAGGTCATCGAACCCCACCACCGAGAGCTCGTCGGGGACGCGCATGCCCAGGTCCTGGGCCACGTGCATCGCCCCCAGGGCCATCGCGTCGCCCGACACGAAGATGGCGCTCGGTGGCTGCGCGAGTCTCAGCAGCCGCAAAGCCGCCCCTTCGCCGCTGGCCTTGGAGTAATCGCCGTGCTGCACGTAGTTCCGGGGGACCTTCAGTCCGGCGGCCGCCATGCTGTCGCGGTACCCGCGCAGGCGCTCGTCGGCGTCGTCGCGGTCGTGCTGTTCCGGGTCGAAGGGGCGGCTGGCGGGGCGGCGATCCTCGGACTCCAGACCGCTGATAAACCCGATGCGGGTGTGCCCCAGGCGCAGCAGGTGCTCCGTTGCCAGGCGAGCGCCGCCGTAATTGTCCACCGTGAGCCGGCGCTCGCCGGGGCCATCCACGCTCACCACGTGGGCGGGGAGTTCCGTGCGCTGCCAGCGGCCCTCCCGGGACGGCTGGATCAGCAGGGCTCCGGCGGCGAGGCGGGTCATGACCGACACGTCCGAGAACCCCTCTTCGCTGAGCATCATGACGATGAGGTCGTAGCGGAGTTTTCCGGCCGCCTGGGCCGCCCCCTGGATCACTTCGGTCGCGTAGGGCCGGTTCAGCTGGGGCGAGAACACGGTGATCATGCGGTTGCGCCCACCGGCCAGTGCCCGCGCCACGGCATTGACCCGGTAGCCAGTCGCCTCGATGGCCTCCAGCACCCGCTGCCGGGTGTCCTGGCGCACCACCGCCTTTCCGTTGATGACATTGGAGACGGTCATGGCGGAGACGCCTGCCCGCCGCGCCACATCACTCAGCGTCGCCCGTTCCTGATCCTCACGCGCCACGATGCTTGAACTTTCTCACATCTTTCTCCAACATTCAATGATTTCGGTTGCCCTCTTGAAATTTTAGCGCTATAACTATGACGTACTGAACAAGTTAGGTGCACACCGTCTGGTCCTCGTTACTTCGGGAGATCTGTATGTCTGTTGACCCCGCCTTCAGGTTGCGCGCTCCTCCGCGCTGACCCGCGCATGTTCTCGCCGTGGGACGCGCTGTCCCATCATTTCGGCGGTGTTCGCACCTGCCGCTGGCCGTGATGCTGCCTGTTCGGCCCCCACATCACCCCTGGAGGGTTGCATGTCCACAACCAAGACGTTTGCGCTGATTACCGGAGTGACCGTGATGCTGAGTGCCTGTGCCGAGCAGCGCGCTCCCAGCGTCCCGTCCACGCCCCCCACGCTCACTTCGCTCGCCACCTGCGGGACCGTCAACGTGGCCCAGGGCCGGCCGGCCAGGGCGTCCTCGACCGAGAATGCCGCCTCCCTGGATGCGGGCATGGCTGTGGACGGCAACCCCGGCACCCGCTGGGCCAGCGCCTGGACGGACGCCGAGTGGCTCCAGGTGGACCTGGGCAGCTCACAGCAGATCTGCTCGGTGGTCCTCCAGTGGGAGGCCGCCTACGGGCAGGCCTTCCAGATTCAGGTGACGGACAATCCCGCTGACGCCTCCACCTGGCGCACCATCTACCAGACCAGCACGGGCACGGGCGGCACCCAGACCATTACCCCGACCACGGCGGCCAGCGGGCGGTACATTCGCATGAACGGCCTCAAGCGCGGCACCGGCTACGGCTACTCGCTATGGGAGTTCCGGGTGTACGCCGGAGGCACCACGACCACCTTGCCGACGTCCGACACCCCCGACTTCGGCCCGAACGTGTCCGTTTTCGACACCTCCACGCCCATCACCACCATCCAGTCCAAGCTGGACACCGCCTTCAACGCGCAGCTCAGGAATCCGGACGCGCAGTTCGGTGACCAGCGCAACGTCTTTCTGTTCAAACCGGGCAGCTATGGACGCGTGTTTGCGAACGTGGGCTTCTACACGGCCATCGCCGGCCTGGGCCGCAACCCGGACGACGTGACCATCAACGGCGCGGTCAATGTGGACAGCGGCTGGGTGTACGGCGACGAGAAGAACGCCACCCAGAACTTCTGGCGCAGTGCCGAGAACCTCGCGGTGGTGCCCGAGGGCGGCACCGATCGCTGGGCCGTGTCGCAGGCGGCCCCGATGCGCCGCGTGCACATCCGGGGTGGCCTGACCATGGGCCCCTCCAATCAGGACTACGGGCAGGGCTACTCCAGCGGCGGATTCATCGCCGACAGCAAGGTGGACGCGCAGGTGACGTCCGGCTCCCAGCAGCAGTGGTATTCCCGGGACAGCGCCTTCCTGCAGGGCTGGGGCGGCAGCAACTGGAACATGGTCTTTTCCGGCGTGCAGGGCGCGCCCGCCCAGAGCTTTCCCAGCCCGGCCTACACCACGCTGGCGACCACGCCCGTCTCGCGCGAGAAGCCGTACCTGTACGTGGAGAACGGCAAGTACAACGTGTTCGTCCCCAGCCTGCGCACCAACGCTTCCGGGGTCACCTGGCCGAACACGCCCGGAACCTCCATCCCGATGAGCCAGTTCTACGTGGCCCGGCCCACCGACAGCGCCGCGACGCTGAATCAGGCGCTGAGCCAGGGGCTGAACCTGTTCTTCACCCCGGGCGTCTATCACCTGGACCGGACGCTGAACGTCACGCGCCCCGGCACCGTCGTGACGGGCATCGGTTTCCCGACCCTGGTGCCCGACGGCGGCGTCAACGCGATGCAGGTGGCCGACGTGGACGGCGTCAACATCAGCAGCCTGCTGTTCGACGCCGGCACCGTGAACAGCCCGGCGTTGCTGACGGTGGGCACGGCGGGCGCGCATGTCAACCACGCGGCGAACCCGATCAGCGTGCAGGACGTGTATTTCCGCATCGGCGGGGCGGTGGCAGGCAAATCCACCACCAGCCTGATCGTCCACAGCGACAACACCCTCATTGACCACATCTGGGCGTGGCGCGCCGACCACGGCAAGTCCCCGACCGGCTGGGCCGTGAACACCGCCGACACCGGCGTGATCGTCAACGGCAACAACGTGCAGGCCACCGGTCTGTTCGTGGAGCACTACCAGAAGTACCAGGTGGTCTGGAACGGTCAGGGTGGCCGGACCATCTTCTTCCAGAACGAGATGCCCTACGATCCGCCGACCCAGGACGCGTGGCGTGTGGGCGCCCGGGGCTACGCGGCCTACAAGGTGGCCGACAGCGTCACCACCCACGAGGCGTGGGGCCTGGGTGCCTACGCCTACTTCAGCGCGAACCCCAGCATCCACGCGGACCGTGGGTTCGAAGTGCCCACCGCCTCCGGGGTCAGGATGCACAGCGTGCTGACCGTCTCGCTCGGCAACACCGGGTCCATCGACCACGTGATCAACAACACCGGGGCGGCCGTCCCCTTCGCCGACCCGGCCAAGAACACCGCTCCCAGCCCGGTGGTGAACTACCCCTGACCCCGGAACGGGAGAGGGAAGACGAGCCGCGGCGGAGGACGGCCAAGTTCCCTTCCCCTCCCGGAGACCGGCAGGACGAGCAGGTGCAGCACGCATCACGAGGTGACCCATGAACCGAAATCATGCCCTGGCCGTGTCGGCCGGACTGGCCCTGCTGCTGAGCGGATGCGGCAACACCGGCCCGTCTCTGGGCCAGCAGCAGGAACCGTCAGAGGCCCGAAGCTCCCTTCAGGCGCAAGCCACCGCGAAGAGTGTCAAGCGCGGCATCGCCTACGACCTGTCCAGCGGCGCCGACATGGCCGCGCTCGCTCCCGGTGTGAGCTGGTGGTATAACTGGGGCTCCTCTCCGAACGCGGGCGTGCCCTCGGATTACGCCACCCGCTACGGGATGGACTACCTGCCGATGCTGTGGAACGGCAACTTCGACACCGCCACCATCGAGAGCAAGCTTAGGGCCAACCCGGCCGTCAAGTACCTGCTGGTCCTGAACGAACCCAACCTGACGGACCAGGCCAACCTCACCCCGGCCCAGGCGGCCAGCCTGTGGCCCCGCTACGAGCAGGTGGCGCGCGACACCGGCGTGAAGCTGGTGGGCCCGGCGATGAACTGGGGCACGATGTCCGGCTACAACGACCCGGTGGTGTGGCTGGACGCGTTCTACGCCGCCTACCGGGGCAACAACGGGGGACGTGACCCACAGATCGACTATCTGGCGTTTCACTGGTACGACTACGGCCTCGCGGGTCAGCTCGACCGGCTGAAAAAGTACGGGAAGGCCTTCTGGGTCACCGAGTTCTCCAACTGGCACAGCGGCACGGACGGCGCCCAGATCGACACGCTCGCCAAGCAGAAGGCGCAGATGGCCGACATGGTGGCGACGCTGGAGAACCGTGCCGACGTCTTCCGCTACGCCTGGTTCACCGGGCGCTGGAACAACGATGCCCACTACATCAGCCTGCTGGGGCCGACCGGCCAGCTGACCGAGCTGGGGCAGTACTACCTGTCGCTGCCGTACAGCACCGCCACGGGCGGGACCACCGGCACCTGCGGCACCAGCAACCTCGCGCAGGGCAGGCCGGCCAGCGCGTCCTCGACCGAGAACAGCGGCACGCCCGCTGGCGCGGCCTTTGACGGCAACACAGGAACCCGCTGGGCGAGCGCCTGGAGTGACCCACAGTGGCTGCAGGTGGACCTGGGCGTCTCGCGGAAGATCTGCCGGGTCACCCTGCAGTGGGAGGCGGCCTACGGCAAGGCCTTCAGGCTGGAGGCCTCCGATGACATGAACACCTGGACGCCGCTGTATTCCACCACCACCGGGACCGGCGGCACCCAGACGCTCAATGTCAGCGGCACGGGGCGGTATGTGCGCATGACCGGCACAACGCGCGGCACCGGGTACGGCTACTCGCTCTTTGAAGTTCAGGTGTACGGCACGCCGTGACCATCCTGGCGCCTCGCCGAGGGCGCGCCACACCTTGAAGTGTCCAGGCACATCAGTCCTGGAGCGTTGGCCACGGCGGCGGACCTGCTGTGGCCAACGCTCCAGCTGGCCATGCTGAGCCGCCCCGCTGGACCAGTCACCCCTCGGCAGTTGTGCCGCCTCGTGTCGAGCGCCAGGCGTCAGGCTGACCAGACGCCCGGTGTCAGCGCCGTTTCGGGCGCCGAAGGGGGAGACCCTGTGCCTGGTGGTAGGCCGTGAGCAACTCACTGGAGATGCGTCCCTGGTGCACTGCCCGTTGCACAGCGCAGCCAGGTTCCGTGGTGTGCGTGCATTTGCGGAACCGGCAGTGCGCCGCGGTGTCCTCAATCACCTGGAACCCGACCGGCTGTCCTGCCGGGTCCCACACGGCGATGTCCCGCAGGCCTGGATTATCAATCAGCAGGCCACCGCCCGGGAGCGGGTAAAGGGTCCGGCTGGTGGTGGTGTGGCGTCCCTGTTGATCGGCGTCCCGGACCGGGCCGGTCAGCGCGACCTGCTGGCCGAGGAGCGCGTTGGTCAGCGTCGACTTGCCGACCCCCGACGAGCCGATCAACGCGGCGGTCACGCCGGTCTGGAGATACTGCTGCACCGCGTCCAGCCCGTGTCCCGCCGCGGCGGCCACCTCATGAACAGGCACGTCGGGCGCCACCGTCCGGATCTGGGCCATCCACCGCGCGGGGTCGTTCACCAGATCCGTCTTGTTCAGCAGCACGACCGGCTGTGCGCCGCTCACGTGAACGGCCGTGACGTAGCGGCCCAATCGGGGCAGATCCAGGTCAGTGCCGGGTGTCGTGACGATGAACACCACGTCCACGTTCGCGGCGATGATCTGCTCGGACATGCCACCGTTCACGGCCCGCGTGAACTGCGTGCGGCGCGGCAGCAGTTCCACGATCCGCAGGGTCGGCTCGCCAGGGAGCCGTTGGACGATGAGCCAGTCGCCGATGACCGGCTGGGGCGGCTGCGCTCCGGCCGCCTGTCTGAGGGTGCCGGCCAGCAGCGCCTCCTCCGGCCCGCGGGCGGTCCAGACCTGATAGGTTGCGCGTTCAACGCCCACCACCCGGCCCAGTTCATGTTCAGCCTGCGAGGCCGGGGGAAGGGCGGCCAGGAACGTGCGGGCGGCATCGACAAAAAAGTCGGTCAGACCCAGGTCCTGAAGCGAGCGGCTCACGGACGACATGGGGACGGCGCACCGAGGAAAGCGCGGGATGTTCGAGGAAGCCACATATCCTCAGGGTACGCCACCGCCAGAATGCAGGCGGAAGCGTCACCGGGCGATTTGCTCATTCGGGCTCCAGCGGGTCGCGGTGGGCCGCCGCCTGCCGGGCCTGCGTGATGGCCTCGCGGTGCTGCTCGGCCCATTCCCACACGCCACAGAAGGCGGCGCTGAGGCTCCGCCCGATGTCCGTGAGCTCGTACTCAACGCGTGGTGGGACCACCGGATAGATGGTCCGGACGACCAGCCCGTCGCTTTCCATCTGCCGCAGCGTTTTGGTCAGCATTTTCTGGCTGATATCGCCCACCAGGTCTCCGAGGCGCGTGAAGCGCAGCCGTCCGTGCTCTTCCAGGGTCTCCAGAATCAGCATGGTCCATTTGTCCGCCACCCGTCCGATGATCTCCCGCACCAGGGCCGCCAACGCCGCGTCAGCCGGCGTTGGGGAAGGCGCCGGGTCTGCGGCCGCGTGGTGGGTGTGGTCCGTCCGTGTCTCCAGCATGGCTTCACTCTCCCTCAGGTAAGTATAGAACTTTCGGGTGCCTACTTTCCAACGGTAAGTGTGGAGGCTAAGCTGATCAGCAGGAGGAACAGCATCATGCAGATCACCGGAAACACCATGCTCATCACCGGGGGCGGCTCCGGCATTGGCCGCGCGCTCGCGGAAGCCTTTCACCAGCTCGGCAATACGGTCATCATTGCGGGTCGTCGGCAGCAGGCGCTCGATGAGGTCACGGCCGCCAACCCAGGCATCATCCCGGTCGTCCTGGACGTGAACGATGCCCACGCCATCCATGAGGTCGTCGGCCACCTGGTGCAGACCTACCCCGCGCTGAACGTGCTGGTGAACAACGCCGGCGTGATGCGCGCCGAAAGTGTCCATGATCTGCCGGGGATGCTCCGCGTGGCTGAGGAGACCGTCACCACCAACCTGCTCGGGCCGATCCGGCTGACCAACGCGTTGCTCGGCCATTTTCACCAGCAGGCGCAGCAGGACCCCCATCACCGCGCGGCGATTCTGAACGTCACGTCGGGCCTGGCGTTCGTTCCCCGGGCCGACACGCCCACGTACAGCGCCACCAAGGCGGCCCTGCATTCCTACACCGAAGGGCTGCGGGCGCTCCTGCGCGGCACCACCACCCAGGTGATTGAACTGATCCCGCCGCTCACCGCGACCGAACTGACGCCGGGCCAGTCGGCCAACCCACGGGCGTTGCCGCTCGAGGCCTACATCCGTGAGACGATGGCGCTGCTGCAAAGCCAACCGGACGCCACCGAGATCATCATCGAACGGGTCAAGTTCCAGCGGTACGCCGAGCGCGAGCACCGCTATGACGAGGCGTTCCGCACCATCAACCCGTGAGAGACGGCCACTGGAAGTGGGCGTCCGAACCCGGATACCGCTCATTGCTCAGATGACGGCGTGGCGGGCAGGAACCAGGACGAGGCAGGATGAACCGGCGTCAGCCTGGGGCCGGGTCCGTCAACCCTGGACGTCGATTCTGAGCTGTTGCACCACGTGGCCTGCCGGACAGATCAGGCGACACTGAATCGCCGGCTCTGCGGTCCGGACAGCCGCACCGGGCGGCTCTGACTTCAGCACGGCGCGGTGCCGTTATCCCACCTGGTCCGCCGGCGGATCATCCATCAGGGTCACCAGGCGCTCTGCCGCGTCAAACCCTTTCACGACGTACGCGTGCGCGCCCATCTGCACCGCCTGCGCCGCCACGACCGGGTTGTCCTGGCCGCTCAGCACCACCACGGGCGCCCCTTCCACCAGCGCCAGGGCCCGCTCCAGCAGCTCCAGCCCCCACCCGTCCGTGATGTCGAGATCCAGCAGCAGCAGCTCGTAGGGCCCGGCCGTCCAGCACTGCACGGCGTGGGCGAAGGTCTGGGCGTGTCCCACCTGCCACTGCACGCCGGCCAGCTCCAGCAGTTCCGTCAGCAGCAGGGCGTCCGGCAGGTGGTCCTCGACCAGCAGGACCCGCTTCACCCTCGGCCCCAACAGCTTCCCGGAGGCTGCTTCACCGTGGAAGTTCCCTGGCGCCACGTTCGGGGCGGAAGAGAGGCCGTTCCATCGCGGCGCATGTCCGGCACGGTGGCGCTGAGCTGACCCTCGGCCCAGCCTCCTGCGTCGGCGGGACGGCAGGCCCTGAGCCGTCCCTTCCAGCGCACGTTCATGGTGTGGGGCCTTTTGGCAGGGTCAGAAAGAAGGTCGTGCCTTCGCCCTGGCGACTCTCCAGCCACAGCTGGCCGCCGTGCCGTTCGACGATCTTCCGGGCGATCGAGAGGCCGATGCCGCTGCCTTCGTAGCGGTCACGGTTGTGCAGCCGCTGGAAGATGGTGAAGATCCGCTCGAAGTACACTGGCTCGATGCCGATGCCGTTGTCCCGCACCGCAATCCTGACGTGATCCCCCAGGTCCTGCGCCTCCACCTGCACCAGCGGCGCCCGGTCCGCGTGGCGGAACTTCAGGGCGTTGCCGACCAGATTCTGAAACAGCTGCCGCAGCTGCGTGCCCTCGCCGGTCACGCGGGGCAGCGGACCCACCTGCACCTGCGCCGCGCTGAGCTGCACCTGTGCCTGCAGGTCCTGCTGCACCTGCGTCAGGATGACCTGCAGGTCAACGATGTCCTGCCGGGGGACGCCCGCCCCCACCCGCGAGAAGGCCAGCAGGTCCTGCAGCAGCGTCCCCATCCGGGCCGTCGCGTCGCCGATCACCCGGATGTACATGTCGGCCTTGTCGTCCAGCTGCCCACCGTACTTCATCGCCAGCAGCTGCGAGAAGCTGGCGATGGTCCGCAGCGGCTCCTGCAGGTCGTGGCTGGCCACGTACGCGAACTGTTCCAGCTCCTGGTTGCTGCGCTCCAGGTCCCGGGTGCGCTGCATGAGCTGCGAGGCACTCGCCGCGCGTTCCAGGGCCAATGTGAGGCTGCGGGTGGTCGACTCCAGCACCGCGCGGTCGACGCCGGTCCAGGCCCGCTGCGCGAACAGGACCGTGATGAACACGCCCACCACCTCCCCCTGTCGCAGGACCGGCAGGGAAGCGGTGGTCCCGACGTGCTGCACCATCGACTCGGGCGTGTCGCTGCCCCGGGCGTACTGGTCCTGGTACAGCGCCTGCCTCGTGAACCACGGCACGTCCACGCTGGGCGTCTCGCCCACCGGGGGGCCGGCGTCGATGAACGCCTGCAGGTCCGGATGGCCGACCGTGCCCACCTGCACCCGGTTGCGCCAGCGCGCCCCGTCCCGCTCGTAATACAGCGCGTAGCCGTCGCCCAGCAGCGACATCACCACCTCCTGCGCGCGCCGCACCAGCTCGTGGCGGTCCGCGTCGGCGCTCAGGTCCCGGGTCAGGTCGGCGAAGCCCTCCAACGCCCGGGTGCGCGCCTCGAGTTCCGCGTTCCGCTGCTCCAGCTGCCGGGCATTCCCGGTGCGCTCCAGCGCGAGCGTGAGGCTGCGCCCCAGTGCGTGCATCAGGGCGCGGTCGCGGGACCGCCACTGATCCCCGACCCGCAATCCCACCGTGAAGATGCCCAGCACCTGACCGTCCACCACCAGCGGGTAGATGCACACCGGTCCGAACATCTCGGTGTGCTCGACGCCGTCCCGCTCCGGGTCCCACCCGTCGATGAACACCGGTTGCCGGCTCTGGAACGCCTGGGCGAAGGACGGCACGTCAAGGGGCAGGCCCGCTCGGATCTGCTGCACAAGCACCGTTTCGAGGTTCGGCGTCCACACCCGCGCCTTCCACAGCGGCCCCTCGCGTTCGTAGTAAGCGCTGCTGTACGCCTTGAAGTGCGCGTCCATCACCTCGAACGCCTTGCGGCTCAACGCAGACACGTCCGTCTCGTTGGCGACCAGCTCGGTAAAGGCCGTGAACACGTCCAGCGCGGCAGCCTGATCGTCGAGCTGCCGGCTCCGCTCCTCCAGGCCCAGCAGGTGGACCTGCCGTTCCAGGGCGAGTTCAAGCGTGCGGCCCACAGCGCGGACGACCGCCTGATCGCGCGGCACCCACTCGCGGCGCCCGCGGACGACCAGGCTCAGGATGCACGTCACCGCGCCGTTCACGGTGATCGGGACGTGCGCGGCCAGTCCATCCGCCCCGGCAATCTGCCGCTGCTGCACACTCTCGTAGGTGGTGAACACCGCCCGGCCCGCCTGCACCGCGCTGGCGACGAACAGGGCACTGCCGGGCATACCGGCGGTCAGACGGGTAACCGCGTCAGGGCTGAGATCTTCGCTCCAGGCCCGCAGTGTCCACCGCTCAGCGTCCGGCTCGGAGTACATCACGCTGCTGTCCGGGAACTGCGCGCGCAGCGCCGCGATCGCCAGCTGGACGAGCGCCGGCCGGTCGGTGCCCTCGCCCACGGCCTCGCTGAAGGCGACGAACGCCTGATAGGCGGAGGCGTCCTGCTCCATCGCCTGACGGCGGTCATCGAGCTGACCTTGCAGGGTGCGGGTGAGCGTCGCCCGGCTCAGCGCGATGGCGCACTGGGCACCCAGGGTGCGCAGGAAGTAACGTTCCTGCCGCGTGAAGCGGTGCGGTTCACTGAAATCCAGCACGATCACGCCCAGCGGCCGCTCACCCAGCAGCATCGGGAGGACGGCGGTGGCCACGGGCGTGGCCGCCCCGGAATGCCCTTCCAGGTCCGGGTAGGCGCGGGTCAGCTCTCCCTGATGCTCGAAGAACAACGGCTGCTGCCGCCTCAACGCGTCCACGCTGGGCCCGTCCCCGTTCAGCGGCCTGTCCTGCCAGATGGTCGGCGCTCCCGCCTCTGCGCCCCGGGTGGCCATACGCTGCAGGTGCTCCCCATCCGCGCTGACCAGCAGCACGGTGCCTGCAATGGCGTTCAGGGCATGCAGGGCCGGCTCCAGGATGATGTCGAACACCTCCTGAGGCGTGGAACTCGCGGCAAGTTGCTCCGTTACACGCTGCAACTGGGCGATCAGCTGATCCGGGGCGGTCTCCGCCCCGTCGCCTTCAGCGTGCGGCACGGCACTCCGCTTCCGAGTTCCGGGTGCCAAGGGCAGCGGTGTCCAGTCCGCTGGCCCGGCGCGGGACGGCCGGCCAGGTGCTGGAAGATCTGAACAGATCCTGAAACGTGTATGGACCATCAGCCGCGCCGAGATGGCTTGGTTGCTGGGCTGAGGGCCGCGGCCGGTTACGGTCGGGGTGGCGCGGCGACCCGGTGTGGACAGGAGCCCGAACGCAGGCGGGTGAGTTCACTTCTCTGAGATGACCTTTCAGAGCAGGGGCCAACCGACATGCGGTCCGGGGCAGAGGTCGAGACGGCGACCTCCGGTCCTGGTTGCCAGGCCGCGCGTGATCCTCACCTTTCCTTGCCGTCACTGGCACGCCCGCGTAGGGGGTAGCAGAGCGTGTGTTCTGTGCTGGGCCATCCGATTCGCTTCCCTTTCCGTCCGCCGATTGCTCCGGCCGAGCATAGCAAGTCCCTCAACATCACCGGGTGGGCACTTGGGCGCCATCAGGACACGGTTAAGACTGCTCCAACGTTGGCACAATCTGGTGCATCCCCTGACCTGCCGGGCCGGCACTGAGCGGCAGCAGCGGGCAGGGGTCGGCCAGTCGGACGCGCATCGCGGTGGGTATCTTCAGAACCGCCAGGGGCAGCAAAACCAGCGATGATGACAGCCATTGAGGCTGCCGCAGCGTCTCTTACTCGCCCAGGACAGGCTTGGATGGCCCTGCTGATGTCCAGAGCTCCTTCTGGTGCCGTCCTACGGGCAACGGGCCTTCAGCCCTCCACACGCCCATACCGCGTGAGCAGCAGGTCGCTCAGCGCCTGCCATTCGGCCTGCTTCCCGGCCGGCAGCTGACGCCCGACGGTGGTTAGAAAAGCGCCCAGGTCGCGGGGCGTCAGGGTGGCCGGGGTATGGCCCAGCTGACCGGCGGCCTCGGGGATCAGCACCTCGGCCATCGGGCCGATCAGGCGCGTCAGGTTCCAGTGCAGGTCCTCGGCAAACGCCTCTCCCAGCGGGGCGTCCTGCGGGGCCGCCCGGCCCAGGGCCAGGGCCAGGGTGTCTCCGCCCACCACCGTGCCCATCATGGTGTCGAAGGCGGCCAGGGCCCCGGCCGCATTGCGGTCCAGGATGGCCCCCACCAGCGCCTCGTGGATCACGTAGAGCTCGCCGAACCGCCCCTCGGCAATCAGCTGATGGCTGACGTAGCGCAGCACGTGCGACACCGGGGTGTGAATGGCATGCAGCAGCCGCACCATCACCGGGTTGCCCGCCGCCCGGGCGATGGCAAAGTGCAGGGCCAGATCCGCCTGTACGAACCGTTCGGGGTCGCCGCGGGCCTCCTTCATCTGGGCCAGCACCTGCCGCAGTTCCTGCTGGTCGTCCGGCGAGGCCCGCTGGGCCGCCTGGGCGATGGTGTAATGCTCCAGCGCCTGCCGGGTCTCCAGAAAATCGAGGGCTTGCTGCTCGCTGGTGACCGCCCCCAGCCACAGGTTCACGCTGGGCGGCTGCTCGGCGGCTTCCAGGATCAGGGTGCCGCGTCCCGGCCGGGCGTCCACGAGCCCCGCCGCCGACAGGATACTGATCGCCTCACGCACCGCTGAGACGCTGGTGCCGTACTGCTGGGCCAGTTCGCGCTGGGTGGGCAGCGTATCGCCCGGGCGCAGCTTGCCCTGGTGCAGCAGGCTCTGGATGTGATGGGCGATGTTCTCGCCCAGCGACAGTTTCTCCTGTGGGTCGAGATTGAAGGGCGAGGCGGTCATGGGTCCCGCCTCCCGCCGGGCGGCACCGGCCCCGACTTCAGGGCTCCCGGGTGCGGCCTCAGGCGGCTCATGGCCAGCGCCAGGCTGGTGCGCAGGCGATCGAGCGCCTGGGCCAACTCGCTGAGTTCAGTGATCGAGCGGCCCGCGAGCGCCAGCGACACCGGCTCGCCCAGCTCCCCCAGGCTCAGGCGGTCGGCGGCCCGCGTGAGCTGAACGATCGGCCGCACGATGCGCCCGGTGGCGCGCCACGCCAGCCCGGCCGCCAGCAGGGCCGCCAGGAGGCACGCGCCGACCACCAGCCACTGCTGCCGGCCCAGCAGCCGTTCGATCACCGCGTTGTTGACCCCCACCCCCAGCTCGAAGATCAGTGGTCCGGCCGGAGCCGCGTCGCCGGGCAGGCGCACCAGCCGCTGTCCCTGGCGGTTCTCGTAGACGCCCACCCGGACCACCTGATAGACCCGCTCGCCCGGCGTCATGGCGGCAGCTACCCGGTTCAGCCGCTCGCGCACCGCCGGGTCCTGCACCTGCTGGGCGGCCTGCCGGTACAGCTCGGCCCGCCGGTCATCAAACACGAAGCGGTGGTCGCCGGGGTCGGCGGCTTCCGCCGCGTCGTAGGCGGCGCGTAGCGCCCAGTCGGTCTCGGGGGACTTGGACCGGAAGAACCTGAGGCTGTCTCCGGCGGGCCGCACGTCCACGAACGCCACGTTCTCCGCCGTCACCGCTGCCTGCAGCTGCGCCGCGACCTGCGAGAGGTCCGACACGTCCAGGGTGGTGGCCAGGATGCGCGCCACGGTCCCGGCCAAGCTGTCATCAACGGCGCGCAGGGCACTCATCCGCTGGGCACCCAGCAGCAGCGCCACGAACAAGCCCACCGCCATCACCGGCAGCACCGTGATGGCGAGCAGGCGGGCCAGCAGCCCCCGGCCGGCCGGCGTGGCGGTCGACCTGAGCTGGGCGGCCTTGGCCTGCCCTTCCTGGGTCCGGATGGTCTGGAACACGCCTCATGGTAAGCCCAGGCGCGCCCCTCACACCACTCAAAACATTGAACCGAGTTCAATCATCTGAACAACGGACCGATTGACTTAATCAGGCGTTGGCGCATACACTCATTCAAATTCAATCCAGTGTTCTTTCCGCTCCCAGCGGCGCTCTGTGGTGTCTGTTGGGCTCGCCTCCCGTGCTGTCTTTACCTAAGGAGTCCCATGCGTCACCTGACTGCCGTTCTCGCCCTCGGTCTGTTGAGCGTCACCCTCGCGGAGAAGGTGGCCACCCCCATCCCTATTGGCATCGCGGTCGCGCAGACCAGCAACACGGCGCTGCTGGGCCAGGAGCAGGTGATCGGGGCCCGCTTCGCCGAGAAGTACATCAATGCGCGCGGCGGCATCAACGGCACGCCGATCAAGCTGGTGTTCCAGGACACCGGCGGTGACGAGGCCGGGGCCATCAACGCCTTCCAGAACCTGATCACCAAGGACAAGGTGGTGGGTATCGTCGGGCCGACCCTCTCCCAGCAGGCCTTCAGCGCCGACCCGATCGCCGACCGCGCCAAGGTCCCGGTGGTCGGCCCCAGCAACACCGCCAAGGGCATTCCGCAGATCGGCAACTTCGTGGCCCGCGTCTCGGCGCCGGTCTCGGTGGTGGCGCCCAACGCCGTCAAGCAGGCGCTGAAGCTCGACCCCAAGATCAAGAAGGTAGCCGTGCTGTACGCCCAGAACGACGCCTTCTCGACCTCGGAGACCACCACCTTCCAGCAGACCGCCAAGGACCAGGGCCTGACCGTGGCGACCGTGCAGAAGTTCCTGACCACCGACAGCGACTTCACCACCCAGGTGACGGCCGTGCTGAACGCGGGCGTCGACCTGGTGATCGTCTCGGGCCTCGCCAACGACGGCGGCAACCTTGTCAAGCAGCTGCGGCAGCTCGGCTACAAGGGCAGCATCATCGGCGGCAACGGCCTGAACACCAGCAACATGTTCCCGGTCTGCCAGCAGTACTGCGACGGCATCATCATCGCGCAGGCGTACAGCCCGGCCCAGCCGAGCGCCAACAACCAGCTGTTCGTCAAGGACTACACCGCCCAGTACAAGAAGGCCCCGCCGCAGTTCGCCGCCCAGGCCTTCACCGGCGTGCAGGTGGTGGTGGACGCCCTGCGCGTCATCGACCGCAAGAAGAAGCTCGGCGAGTGGGAGCTCGCGGACCTGCGCGTGGCGCTCAACACCCAGATTCTGGCTGGCAAGTACAACACCCCGCTGGGCGCCATCTCCTTTGACAAGGAGGGCGAGCTGCAGCAGCAGGACTTCTACGTGGCGCAGATCAAGATGAAGGACGCCAAGACCGGCAGCTTCGTCTTCCTGAAGTAAAGAGCGGCCGGTGGCCTGCTCCCCGGCCCAGGCGTCGCGGGGAACAGGCCACCTTTCTTGAAGCGCCTCGTCCCTTCGGAGGACTATGACGGACCTGCTGCAGAACCTCATCAACGGGCTGGCCATCGGCAGCGTGTATGCCATCTTTGCGCTCGGCTACACGCTGGTCTTCTCGATTCTCGGCATCATCAACTTCGCGCACGGGGCGGTGTTCACGCTCGGCGCGTATTTCACCTACACGCTGGTGGTCGGGCAGTTCGAGAACAACGGGCTGATCAAGGGCCTGAACCTGTTTCCCGTCGGCTCACCGTTTCACGGCAGCGCCTGGGCCTTCGCGGCGGCGGCATTGATCGGGGCGGTGCTTTCAGGGCTGATCGCCGTGGTGATCGAGCGGCTGGCCTTCCGGCCGATGCGGTCACGCGGCGCCGACCCGCTGCTCGCCCTGGTCAGCAGCCTGGGGGTGGCCCTAGTGATCGTCAACCTGATCCAGATTCTGGTGGGCGCCGAGAGCTACAGCTTCCCCGGTGACATCTACGGCGACCTCAAGCCGGCCATCATCTTGCATGTGGGCGGCAAGCTGGTCGTGGTGCGCACCGTGCAGGTCATCATCTTTGCGGTCAGCATGCTGCTGCTGCTGGTGCTCGGGTACGTGATCGGGCGCACCCGCGTCGGCAAGGCGCTGCGGGCGGTGGCCGAGAATCCCGGCACCGCGTCGCTGCTCGGCATCAGCGTCAGCCGCTTCATCGTCATCACCTTCTTCCTGTCGGGCTTTCTGGGTGGCCTCGCTGGCACGCTGGTGAGCACGGCCTTCAGCGTGGCCGGGCCGTACTTCGGGGTGGCCTACGGCCTCAAGGGGCTGGCCGTGATCGTGCTCGGCGGCCTGGGCAGCATTCCCGGCGCGGTGGTGGGCGGGCTGGTGATCGGCCTGTTCGAGGCGTTCGTGCCGGCCGAATACAGCGCCTACAAGGAAGCGGTGGCCTTCGCGCTGCTGTTCGTCATTCTGCTGTTGCGCCCCCAGGGTCTGCTGGGCCGCGCGCAGGTCCAGAAGGTCTAGGGCATGGACTTCCTGCAGACCTACGGCTTCCTGATCGTGACGATGCTCCAGCAGGGCCTGCTGGGCCTGAGCCTGTACTTCCCGCTGATGGCCGGGCAGCTGAGCCTCGCCTCGCCGGGCTTCTATGCACTGGGCGGCTACATCGCGGCCATCATCCTGACGCAGCCGCAGTTCGCCGGCTGGCGAGACGCGCTGGGCAACTGGGTCTTTCCGGTCACCTGGCTGCTCGCAGCGCTCGCCTCGGCACTGCTGGGCCTGATCGTCGGGGTGCCGGCGCTGCGGCTGCGCGGCATCTACCTCGCGCTCGCCACCATCGCCTTCGTGCAGATCCTGCAGGTGCTCAGCCTCAACCTCAGCATCACCGGCGGGGCCATCGGGCTGTTCGGCATTCCGCAGGCGTTCGGGTTCGGTGACCGCTGGCAGTACATCTGGATTTTTCTGCCCACCGTGATCGTGGTGCTGCTGTTCGCGCACAAGTTGCAGGGCTCCCGGGTGGGCCGCGCCTTCCGCGCCATCCGTGAGGACGAGCTGGCCGCCGACGCGATGGGCATCCCGCCCACCCGCTACAAGGTGATGGCCTTCGTGATCGGCGCGGTGCTGGCCGGGGTGGTGGGGGCCATGAGCGCGCCGTTCCTGAACACCTGGAACGCCCGCCAGGGCACCTTCGACGCCTCGATTGCCTTCCTGGCCTACACCCTGATCGGCGGCAGCCGCAGCATGTGGGGCCCGCTGCTGGGCGGCGCGCTGCTCGCCAGCCTGCCGGAACTGCTGCGCGGGCTGGCCGACTGGCGGCTGGTCATCAACGGGTTGGTGCTGGTGGTGGCGAGCCTGTACCTGCCGCAGGGCATCGTGGGGGCGCTGCTCCGGCTGCGGCGCAAGGCCCCACCGAAACGGCCCGCCACCGGCCCGGCCCCCCTGGGAGACACGCCATGACGGCTGTGGAACAGGAAGCGGTGCTGAGCGCCAGCGGCCTGACCCGCCGCTTCGGTGGGCTGGTGGCGGTCAACAACGTGTCGTTCGAGGTGCGGCGCGGCGAGATCTTCGGGCTGATCGGGCCGAACGGGGCCGGCAAGACCACCCTGTTCAACCTGATGACCGGCCTGACGCCGCCGTCCTCCGGGCGGCTCAGCTACGCGGGCCAGGACATCACTGGGTTCGCGCCGCACCGGGTGGCGGCCCTGGGCATCGGGCGCACCTTCCAGAACATCCGGCTGTTCCGGATCCTGAGCGCCCTGGAGAACGTCAAGATCGCTCAGCACGCGCGCACCCAGGCCGGCCTGCTGCGCGGGCTGACCGGCCGGGACCGGGCCGAGGAACGCAACGTCGAGGAACGGGCCTGGGCGCTGCTCGACCTGGTCGGCCTCACCGATCGCGCCGGGGAAGAGGCGGGCAACTTCAGCTACGGCGATCAGCGGCGGCTGGAAATCGCCCGCGCCCTGGCCCTGCAACCCCGGGTGCTGCTGCTCGACGAGCCCGCCGCCGGCATGAACACCAGCGAGAAGGGTGAGCTGACCGGCTTTATCCGGCGGGTGCGCGACGAATTTGACCTGACGGTGATGGTGATCGAGCATCACGTGCCGCTGGTGATGAACCTCTGCGACCGGGTGGCCGTGCTGAACTTCGGTGAGCTGATCGCGGTGGGCGACCCGGCCAGCGTGCAGAAGGACCCGAAGGTGATTGAGGCCTACCTGGGCGGATGAAGGCCTCCACCCGCTGCCGGTCGAACAGGGGAGAGCGCCTTCTTCCCATCCCCTCTCTGAAGGAGATTCACGCGTATGGCTCTGCTGGACATTGAAAACCTGAGCGTCAACTACGGGGCCATCCAGGCGGTGCGCGGCCTCTCGCTGAGCGTCGAGGAGGGCGAAATCGTGACCCTGATCGGGGCGAACGGAGCGGGCAAGACCAGCACGCTGCGGGCCGTGTCGCGCATGCTGCGCGCCCGTGAGGGCAGCATCCGCTTTGCCGGGCGCGAGCTGAGCCGCCTGCCGCCCGACGAGGCGGTGCGCCTGGGCGTCGCGCAGAGTCCGGAAGGGCGGCAGGTGCTGGCCCGCCAGAGCGTGCAGGACAACCTGGAACTTGGCGCGTACACCCGGCGCAACGCGGCGGAGATTCGCAGCGACATCGAGCAGCAGTACGCCCGCTTCCCCCGGCTGCGGGAGCGGCGGCACCAGATGGCCGGCACCCTCTCCGGCGGGGAACAGCAGATGCTCGCCATCGCCCGCGCCCTGATGAGCCGCCCCCGCCTGCTGCTGCTGGACGAACCGAGCCTGGGCCTGGCCCCGATCATCGTGCTGGAGATCTTCGGCATCATCCGGGAACTCAACGCCCAGGGCGTGACCATGCTGCTGGTGGAACAGAACGCCAAACTCGCGATGCAGAACAGCCACCGCACCTACGTGATGGAGGCCGGGCAGGTCACGTTCAGCGGGCCGTCCCAGCAGATGGTCAGCGACGAGCGGGTGCTGCACGCCTACCTGGGCGGCTGAAGAACCGGTGAGGCTCTGCCCGTGCCCGGTGTGGCCGCGTAGAATCGTGCGGTGAACGAGCGGGCGCTGGTGCTGGGGGGAGGCGGGTCGTCCGGCCAGGCCTGGTCGATCGGGGTGACCGCCGGCCTGTATGACGCTGGGCTGGACGTCCGACAGGCCGATCTGATCATCGGAACGTCCGCCGGGGCGACAGTGGCGGTTCAGCTCAGCGGCGCGGACGAGCCGCCGTCGCTGCTGGCGTCCATCCTGGCTGCGCCGGGTCCGGTCACCGCTGGGGGCCGTGTCCCGAACCGGCCGGTGATCGAACAGCTCGAGCGAACCGGCCGGATCATCGCCGCCGCCGAGGATGCGCCCGACATGCGCCGCCGGATGGGCGCGGCGGCGCTCGACCTGGAGGCCGCGGCGGACGGCTCCTGGGCACCGCGCTGGCGCGCCATCGTCGCCGCCCGGCTGCCCAGCGCGCACTGGCCGGCAAGGCCCCTGCTGATCACGGCGGTGAACGCCCGCACCGGTGAACCGGTCGTGTTCGACCGTCACAGCGGCGTGGACCTCGCGGACGCGGTGGCCGCCAGCACGTCCAGCGGCCTGCCGTACCCCATCGGGGGCCACCGCTACATCGACGGTGGGTACCGGCGCAACGAGAACGCCGATCTGGCTGCAGGATACGCGCGGGTGCTGGTGCTGTCCCCCTTCGGTGGCCGGTCGCGGCACCCGCTGGAGTGGGGCCTGCACCTCGCCACGCAGGTTGAGGACCTGCGCGCGGGCGGCAGCCGCGTGGAACCCATCGTCCCGGACCCCCAGGACGAGCACTTGTTCGGCGCCCAGGCCATGGACCTGTCGCTGCGGGTGCCGGTCGCCCAGGCGGGGTACCGCCAGGGACACGCCCTGGCCGGACCGCTCACTGAATTCTGGCGCTGACGCCTGTGCGCCGGTGACGTGGGCCTCCAGGTGCAGCCGCAGTGAGGTGCGCGGTCACGGGTCTCCATGCCGGGCCCACCGTCACTGGGTCCGCAGCACCGGTGCATCCTGCCTCGTCAGGTGATTTTGTCCACCTGAGTGGGTGCTTTTGATGGTTTCGGGCCTGCGCCTGAGCACCTACAGTGCAGGCATCTCGATCTGCGCCAGACAGGGGTGGACCGCGACACGCACCACATGGAGGGATTCATGGCGACACTGACACCGGAACAGACCGCGGCATACCATGAGCAGGGCTATCTGCATGTCCAGGGTTTCCTGAGCCCGGAAGAGGCCAGGGCCCTGCGGGAGGAATGCCATGCGCTGGCCACGCGGCTGCAGGCACAGCGCAGCATCGAAGCGACCTGGGGCAGCGCCCAGCAGGTCACCATGGTCAAAACCCAGCTGCTGCACTGCCATGACGTGCAGTTCCACGCCGCCGCCTTCACCCGGCTGCTCGCCGACCCCCGTATCGGGGGCGCCGCCGCGGACCTGATCGGCCCGAACGTGGAACTGCACCACAACAAGATGTTCATCAAGCCGCCGGAGAAAGGCTCGCCGTTCCCCCTGCACCAGGACCACCCGTTCTTCCCGCACGAGAAGCACAGCATGATGGCGGTCATCCTGCATTTCGATGACGCGCCCGAGGAGAAGGGCTGCCTGCGGGTGGTGCCCGGATCACACCACCAGGGGCCTCTGGAGCACATCGAGACGGGCGGCTGGCACCTCTCCACCGACGAGTATCCGCTGGAATCGGCGGTGGCGGTGCCGGCCAGGGCGGGCGACGCGGTGTTCTTTTCATACCTGACGATTCACGGCTCGGGAGTGAACGTCAGCAACGAAGCGCGCACAACGCTGCTGATTCAGATGCGCAGCGCGGACGACCGGCCGACCGTCGACACGCACCCGTCCCGCGGACAGGGCATGATGCTCGCCGGCATTCACTGAACCCCGGCGGGGAACGGCAGGGTGGTCCCAGGGAGGGGTGGGCGACCCGCTCTGAGGTCTCCCATGACTGGGAGCGGCTGAACGGAAGCGCAACGCTGCTCAGGGTGGACGCCGGCGGATTTCGGTGGGCGCGTGCCCCAGCGACGTGCGGATGACGCGGCTGAACAGCCGGGCATCCGGAATGCCGACCTGCTCGGCGATAATCCGGATTGGCAGCGTGGTGTTGTGCAGCAGGTGCCGGGCGCGTTCGACCCGCCGCTTTCGGATATAGGCGACCACGGTCATGCCGAGCGAGGCGCGAAACTGCCGGGTCAGGTGATTGTGCGACACGTGTACGGCCGCCGCGAGGTCACGGACCGTCAGCGGCTCGTTGAGGTGCAGTTCGATGATCGCGCGCGCCCGCACAACGCACGGGGGGTGGGCGTGCACCTCAACCGTTCCGAGCGGCGTGCGGTCCGCGATCTGCCACAGCACGTCCCACAACCGCACGTCGGCGCGGGTGGGATTCATGGAAAAGGCCCTGGACGCGTCCTCTAGGGCCCGGTTGACCGCTACGAAATCCTGGCCCAGGTCCTGCATGGCGGGCACCGTGACGGCCGGTGCCAACTCGGTGGTCTGAGCGAAGTGAAAATGGGCGCAGAGGTGTTCTGAGCGGTGCGGGAAGGTATAGACGGTTTCCACCCCCGGCGGGATGAGGCTGACATGTCCGGGCCTGATCGGCAGGTCGTGCTGCTGAACGGTGACGGTGCCGTGATACCGGTAGATGTGCAGCGCCCAGTTCCCGAGCAGCTGGTGGCGTTCTGTTCTGTTCGGCCCGTGAATCCCCACGCCGATGAAGACCGCTTCGGGCCGCAGGTGCAGCGGAATGGAGACGTGAAGCGGCGTGGAGAGCATGCGGTTCCTCAAGGGTGGCGGTGGGTGATGGAGCCGAAGAGCGCGTGACGGTGACCGCTCCACTCTAGGACAGCGGCACCTGCGCTCAGTGAGTGGGAGCGCTCGACCGGCCAGCGACTTTGCAAAGGGGCCGCGCGTGGTCAGGATCAACGCGGCCAGCGCAGGGGAGATTGCTTTTGAGCATTTGCCCGGTTTTCGGCAGCAAGGTGGCATTTTAACTTTTCCATCTGTGCTTTTGACTGGCAGCATCATTCCCGGAAATGTGGCCCTGCGGGATGCGCCCTCCCCGTCACGTTCTGGCGTCCGGGTGCACATTCTTGGCAATGTTGCAGACGTTCGCCGCGCTGCTGGCGCTTCAGTCCTGGCCCCTGTCCTGGGTGGCTGATTCCGCTCACCCACCCGGGGCTCTCACTTCGGCCCTCCTGGGCTGGCGATAAAGCTCCACTGGCCGCTGAGGGCCCCCGACATGTCGCTCAGCGCATCTTTCGAGCCGCTGATCGAGCCTTTCGTGACGCCTATCTTCACGCTGGTCGTGATGGAGACCCCCGCGTCCACCAGGCCGTGCTGACCCCAGGTGACGTAGGTGCCCTGCTGGGAACTCACCCCGGTGGTGGTGCCCGGCACGCTCACGCCCTCCTGAATGCCCACTGTCACGGTGTATTCCTGGCGCCCGAACTTCTCGGAGATCTGCCCGAAGGCGCCGATCCAGCCGGGCGAGGTGGCACTCAGGGTCAGCGTGTCGCACGAGATTTCGAAGCTCAGGACGCTGACGCTGTAGGCGAGGCTCAGGCCGTCGAAGACCGCCTTGCACGGATCGGCGCGCTTCAGCGTCAGGTCGCCGGCGACCTGCTCCGCCGTGCCGGATACCCCGCCGTCCACGCAGAACGACTGCACCGTCTGCACGTCGCGCGCCCACGCCGCCGCAAGCTCCACATACCCCAGCCAGCTGCTCACGGCGGCCGCTTCCGCCTGCAGCGAGGCCCGCTCGTGCCACAGGCCGTCACTGTAGTTCGCGGCGAGCGCGCTGACCAGCCGGTACCGGGCCTTCATCAGGGCCCCGAGGTTCGGCGCGTTGCCGTGCATCGCCTCACGCCAGCGGTCGTTCTGGGTGGCGAGCGCCGCCGCACACGCCGAGAGGTTGCCCTTCAACTGATCCAGGATGCAGCCGCCTTCACAGTGGAAGAAGTCCATGTCCACCTGCGTGACGGCGAGGTCGGACTGCTGCCACGCGCTGAGCAGCGTCCGGACCTCCGGTTCGTCGTCCACAGAGAGCACGGCCCGCCAGATCGCCGCCCGCCGCTCCTGCACCAGTGGGGAGGCCGGCGGCCGGGCACGCAGCCGCGCCTCCACATCGCTCTGCCGCTGCGTGATGGCGACGAGGCGCTGTGCGAGGTCGGCCGCCAGCTTCCGGTACGGGTCGGCGAGGGCCGCCGCATCGGCACCCGAGCGGGGCAGCCGGAGGTTCGGCAGCGAGACGTCCTGCCCGTGGGTGAGGTCGAACGTGAAGGCGGCCGGCAGGTGCGACTCGGCGGCCGGGCGGCTGGCGGTTGCGCCCGGCGTGCCGGACGATGGGGCCACCTCGCCCGCCGGACCGGTCGGCGTCTTCGGGGGCGGGGTGCGGCGCAGCCCCGCGCGGGCAACGGTCGCGGCCTGGGCCGGCTTCCCCTCACAGGTCAGCACGCGCGCCAGCCCCAGACGGGCCTCGGCCAGCCGCGGCTCGGCAGTTGTGGCAGCGGTCAGGGCAGTCTCCGCTTCCTTCCAGCGGCGCAGGTCAGAGAGGGCCAGGCCACGGTTGGCGTTCAGCGTCGCTGTGGACGACCAGCCGAGCGCGCCGGGGCCGCCCTTGCCGAGCTTCCCGGCCGCCTCCAGCACGACCAGGGCCTCGCCCGGCATCCCGAGCGTTTCGAGCACGCCGCTGAGATTGACGAGGTGCTGGGGATTGTTCGGCTCCAGGCGCTGGGCGGTCAGGAGCGCGGCAAGCGCCGCGTTCGGCTTGCCAAGCATCGCGGCGGCGAGTGCGGCCCGGGACGCGTTCCCGGCATTCCCCGCGTCGCGGCTGCTCTGGAAGGCGTTCCACCCCGCCGCCTCATGCTGCTCCAGCCAGCCCTGCGCGTGCTTGAGCGCCTCAGCCAGCGATGTGGGAACCTCCGGCGTGGCCAGGGGAGCGGCGTTCGCGTAGTTCGCGCGCATCTGTGCGAGCGTGTGTTCCATTGTGGCGCGGTTCGGATCGTCGGCCTTCATGGACGCGACGAGCGCTTCCATGCCCCGGTAGGCCTGCAACGCATCGGGCGACACCTTCGACGTGTCGAAGCCGCTGGGCTCGCAGGCGGCGAAGCTCGGCAGGACCGCGACGTAGCTCGCCTCGGGCGGCAGGGAACGGGCGTCACTCCAGGCGCGGGACGGGACCGGGGCGGCGAGCGCGGTGGAGGTAAGCGCCAGAACCAGCAGGAGCCTTCGCTTCATGCCCGTACCGTATTCAGCTGGGCATGGCTGCGGGATGGCATCAGGGGCGTGCCTGAGCACGAGGGGCAAGGCGCGCCTTGTTCCAGGGGTGGCACCGCACAGGCAGCCTCTGCGGTTGTCGGGCATGCCGCTTCTCCAGGCAGATCTGCTGATTTCGGCCGGCAATCATGATCAACCCCGGTCTTGACAGCCCAAAGGTTTAGGCCTAAAGTCTCGGCATGTCAGACGAGGGACACGACAGGCGGCGCGAGCAGAGCTTCCGGCGTCCTGCCATCCTCAGCTGGCTGCGACTCGCCCTGGTCGTTCAGCGGACCACGAACGACGCACGGCCGCTGTTCCGGACCTTCGACCTCACGGGCGCCCAGTTCGATGTGATCGCACAGATCGGCGCCCACCCCGGCCTGCCCCAGCATCAGCTCGGTGCCCAGCTCCGGGTGACGGAGGGCAACGTCAGTCAGCTGATTCAGACCCTCGAACACCGGGGCCTGGTGGAGCGCCGTGTGGACGGCCGGTCCAAGCGCCTGTTCCTGACCGCGCGAGGCCGCGCCCTCTTCGATCAGGTGGTGCCGCAGCACGAGGACTGGGTGGCCGAGCGCTTCAGCGTGCTGACGGCGGAGGAGCAGGCGGAGTTGCTGCGTCTGCTGCACAAGCTCGACCGTGCGCACCGGGCGGATCCGCAGCTGGACCCCGCCCCTTCCTCAAGCGGCCCACCACCTTCCGGCCAGCTTGCTCACCAGGATGACCCCGCACCGCGCGGCTGACCCCAGCCAGTTTCCTTGCCTGCGCCGCCCCCCGAAGCCCTCATCAGGAGTCTCCATGCAACTTGGCATCGACAGTTTCGCCGCCGTGGTCTCGGACCCGGCCACCGGGGTCACCCTCGGCGCGGACACCCGGCTCGCTCACCTGCTCGAAGAGATCACGCTCGCTGACGAGGTGGGTCTGGATTCCTTCGGGGTGGGGGAGCATCACCGGCAGGAATACCTGGACGCGGCGCCCGCCCTGATTCTCGCAGCGGCGGCGGCCCGGACCCGGCGCATCCGCCTGACGAGCGCAGTCACGGTACTCAGCGCCGACGATCCGGTGCGCGTGTTCCAGCAGTTCGCCACCCTCGACCTGCTCTCGGGAGGGCGGGCCGAGATCGTGGCGGGGCGCGGCTCCTCCATTGAGGCCTTTCCGCTGTTCGGCTATGACCTCGGCAACTACGACGCGCTGTTCGAGGAGAAACTGGGCCTGCTGCTCGCCCTGCGGGAACAGACCCACGTCCACTGGTCCGGCCGCTTTCGCGCGCCGCTGACCGGACAGGGGGTGTACCCCCGGCCGCTTCAGAACCCGCTGCCGATCTGGCTGGGCGTGGGCGGCACGCCCGAGTCCTTCGTGCGTGCGGGGACGCTGGGCCTGCCGCTGATGGTGGCGATCATCGGCGGGGACTTCCGGCGATTCCGGCCCTTAGTGGAGCTGTACCGCGAGGCGGGCCACCGGGCTGGGCACCGCTCGGAAACGTTGCGGGTCGGTGTACACGCCTTCGGCTTCGTGGGGGAGACGGCACGGGGGGCCGCCGATGACTTCTACCCCGGGTACGCGCGCCTGCTGACCACCATCGGCCGCGAGCGCGGCTGGGCGCCCCCCAGCCGCTCAGCTTTCGATGCCGCGTGCGGACCGGGTGGGCCCTACCTCATCGGCGACGTGGCGGCGGTAACCGACAAGGTGCATTACGTGAGGGAGGCGCTAGGGGGCGTGAACCGCCTGACCTTCCAGATGACCAATGTGCTGATGCCGCACGACCGGATGTTGCGGTCGATCGAACTGCTCGGCAGCGAAGTGGCTCCGCTGGTGCGTCAGACGGCACCGCATCCGGAAGCTGTTCGTTAACCATACTGGACCCCACGGTCCCGTACTCTCAGCCCATAATCTCGACTGGACCTCCATTCCTGGGGCTCATCGCCACCCGGTTCGGCGATGCCTGCCTCTGTTCTGAACGCCCTTCCGCGCCGCCACCGTTTGCCCGCCCACCCACGACCAAGGAGAGCACCATGACGAACCCCAGAATCGCCGTCATTATCGGCAGCACCCGCGACACCCGCTTCGCCGACAAGCCCACCGAGTGGTTCATGAAACGCGCTTCGGCCAGGACCGATCTTGACTTCGAGGTGCTGGACCTGCGCGACTTTCCCCTGCCGTTCTTCAACGAGGTGGCGTCCAACGCCTGGGCGCCCACACAGAACGAGGTCGGGCAGCGCTGGCAGCGCACGCTTGCCGAGTTCGACGGCTTCGTGATCATCACGGCCGAGTACAACCACGCGCCCACGGCTGCCCTTAAGAACGCCCTGGATTACGCGTATCCGGAATGGAACAAGAAGCCGGTGTCTTTTGTCGGCTACGGATCTGTGGGCGCGGCCCGGGCCATTGAACACCTGCGGGGGATCGCGGTGGAATTGCAGATGGCACCGTTGCGCACCGCCGTGCACATCCAGGGCGGTGACTTCATCGGAGTGTGGCAGCAGGGCAAAAGCCTGGAGGAGCTGACGTACCTGGAGCCGGGGGTCACGGCCCTGTTCGAGGAGCTGGCGTGGTGGGCAAATGCCCTCAGGACAGCGCGAGAGATGACGACCCCGCCCCAGGAAATTCAGGTGTCCTCCTCCTGAACTTGAGGTCAGCCGCCTCCGATGGAAGAGCTGCATTGCTGGAGCACGGCGTGTTGTGCTGCGTTTGGGCCCGGGGAGGGGCGCGGCACTGTGGGGCTTGGCAAGACCTTCCAATCCACACGACCGGAAGAGTGACGGGTTTCAGGCCATCAGCTGCATAGGCGTGTCAGGACGTCCCGCTCCTTCCCGGAGCGGGACGCTCATTTTTTGTCCTGCAGCGTGTAATCGCGCCCGCCGATGCGGACGAAGCCGGTGCTCATCTTCTGGCCGTCGGTGTCGGCCAGGAACGCAAAGGAGCGCACCACCCGGCCATCTGCATACTTCAGTTCCAGCGTGTTGCCCACAAAGCGGTAGGTGCCGCTGCTGCTGCGGCTGCTCTGGGCGGTCACCCCGCCGGTCGTGGTGCCGCTCGAGGTGCCAGTGTCGGTGAAGGTCGAGCTGAACCCGCCGGACGAATCTCTCGTGAAGCGGCCGTCCGGCGAGAAGCGCAGGAAGGCCTCGGAATAGCTGCTGGTCATGCCGCCCATCCCGACCGAGCCGGAGAAGCTGCGGTACGCGCCGTTCAGCTTCAATCCAGCGACACTGCGGATGGGAATCAGGGTGGTGCCGCCCAGGTCATACCGCCCGTCCGTTGTCTTCCTTAGCGGCCTGGGCTTTCCCGCGCCGATCCTGAGCTGACCGCCCTGAAGACTGTAGACCTCGCACAGCGGCAGGCCGTTGAGCTTCGTGCGCGTGCAGTCGGCGTCCCCCAGCCCGGTGTCCGGCTCGCGGGTGTACACGTACCCGCTCTTGTCGAAGATGTAGAAGTCCCAGCACAGGCCGCCGCAGTACCCGCCCACGTCCATCTGCCAGCTGGCGTAGGCGCCCGAGAGGCCCCCCGATCCCTTGGGTGGTGCGGGCGCCTTCGCCGTGCCGTAGCGGGGGAGAGGTGTGGGTTTCACCACCGTCGTGCAGTCCACCTTCCGGGCATCGACGCGCCGCTGGCCGTCCTCACTCTCCTGATAGGTGGCGCTCTGACCGTCCCAGGGGCCGCCGGTGAAGTCCACGTCGCTCCAGTCCTCGTCCTGGTCGCTCAGCACGTCCACGGTGTAACGGCCCTCACCGCCGCCCACCCGGTACCGTCCGCCGGTGAGAAATTCCAGCGTGCCGGCGCTGGTGCCCTTCCCGTCGGAGGCGACACAGGGGTACTGGCCGACCTTGGGGGTTTTGAGCCCGAATTCAAGTTTCGCGAGGTTCTCGCGCGCGCCCGCCTGATAACACACGTAATCGCGCTCCTGTGCCCCGACGTTTCGCAGGCTGAAGTCCTGCCCCTCATCGCCGAAACTCAGGTAGCCCTCGTCGGACCCGCCGAGCGGACCGCCCTGCCAGCCAATCTTGCGCAGACTGCCGTCCTTGCGCACCGCGAAGGTGCCACCGCCCGCGGCCGTGCGGTACGCCGTGCCGTTCAGGATTTGCACGATGAGGTGGGGCCGCGCCACATCGTCGCCCTGCCGCTCCTCGTAGCAATGGAACTCACCGGGGATCAAGGCGTCCTCGGGGTGACCCCCCGCCTTGACGAACTCGGCGGCGTTGAGCGTTTTGATGGCGGGTAGGGTGGCGGGGCCCGGCGTGGGCTGGGGTGCCGGTTTCGCCTGCGTGGTCGCGGTTGAGGCATTCGGCGTGGTGGAAGGTTTTGCCGTTGCCGCACCCTTCGCCACGTCCACCGAGTCTGCGAGGGCGTTCAGGCCTGCCTGGTATTTCTCCACGAGGGCGAGGCTGGACGCCTGATAGAGCAGCAGCACTGCCCGGCGCGTCTGTCCCTGCCCGAAGGTGCCCGCCACGTAGAAGCGGTACTGTGGCTCGCCCGATTGACCCATGATCACGGCGGCCTGTGACAAGACCGTCTCGCCATCCTGCGCCGTATTCGTCTCGATGGGCGTGGTGTTCAGCACCTGCACGTTCTGGTGCAGGCCTGCCACGCGCGCCTCGAACCAGGGACGCAGGTCCCCTGTGAGTGGCGCGTCAGGGGACAGCAGAATGAAGGCGGTCTGGCCAGCGGGCAGGTCACGGGGTGTGAAGGCCAGGACGCCTTTCTGGAGTTGCGCTGTCCAGCCTGCCGGCACACGGTACGTGAGGTTCCCCAGGGTGGGCGTAGACTGTGCAAGGGCTGTTGCAGACAGCCACGCAAGCACCAGGCACCACATGAACCAAAACCGCCAAGCACGCCGCATTGAATTCATCCTGTCCTCCAGCATGGGCACGTTCGTTCAACGGTACCCACCAACGACGCCGATGAGGTGAGAGTCCGTGACCTGCCAATGACATGGCAGCCATTGGTCCGAGGCTTTATGTGCGTCACACTGGATTGAATAATCTATGAAACAGCTGATTCCTTGGCCTTTATACCTCGTGTTTATGGGCGATGGCTTTATTGAAGTGTTGATTGCGTCTGTTTTGCTTGGTTCAGCTTTTACTCTGCATGTGCTAGGGCTTAAGCAGAAGAGGGACAAGCAGGAAGCGTCGAAGATCTATGTGTCGTAGGTTTCTCTTAATTCGTGAAATTTTCATTTTTAACCTACCGTTGAGACCGGCCAGTCAAGGTGATTTTATCCACTTGCATCTGGCTTAAGGAACCTTCCGTGACTCCCCACATCCTGCCACCGCTCTTGACAGTTTGAGAGGGTTACCACTCGAGTACACTGCACTTTGTCTCCGACAGAAAACGCATTTTGGGCTCAGGCCGGCGGATTCGCTATATTTTGCACTAAGTCTGATTAGTGCGAAAAAGGAAGCGGGAGGCGAAAGTGCCCTTCTTCCAGTCCCCCCTGCACCCCACGCACGAAAAAACACCGTCCAGGACGCACTCCAACATGCCTCCCTCACAGGAAGGTCAGGAAGGGGCCTCGGGCACGTTCCGAGGGGTACAGGATGGTCCGCCGTATGGATCGTTCTTGTGTCTACTTCCCCACGCCCTGAAGAACACGGCAGCCGGCGTCGCCCATTCCGGCACTGTCACCGAACCGATCGGACCGCTGGAGCCCTGCGGCCAGATTTGATTGAAGCGCGACACCAGCGTACGTCGTGGGATACGCCGGCGAGCTCCAGGTGGCCCTCAGCACCCTGGGACGCTTCGCGGGGATGCATGGTTGGGCCGGAGATGACCGATTGCCTGAAGAGCAGCAGCGCGGTATACGCCAGGCCCTCGCTGAGACCGGCTGGACCTGGCTGGATGGCGATTTCCTGTAGGTCACCTTCGAGGGCCTCAACGTCTATTTCTTCGGTGACTGTGAGCCGCTGATGGTTCTGGATCTCCTGTTCTACTGGCAGGACTGAACATCCGGTTTCGTGTTCGGAGCGCCTCGTTTTTGGCGGGTGGAGTGCGCTTGATCATGGGATGCGTCGCGGAGGGGGTGCTCGTCTACCTTGTCGCAATGGCATTCGTTTTGTCGTCGCGATAGTAAGCTGCGAACATTTTCACGAGCTGGAAGATGCTGCTCACCACAGAACCGCGCGCTGTGCTCTCTCCTTTTTCCTCTCTCATGCTTCTGCTCGCGCTGAAGCATGGTGAACCCACTACAGCAACACAGAGGGGCCGACCACCCTCCCCTCCGCCATGCCGTCACCCAATCCATAACCAGCGTCATCCGTACAGGTGTATCGTTGTTAAGATTCTACAATCCCTCCTATCTAACCACACCTAAATTGGCAGGCAGCAACCCCACCCCAGATCACCGGAGGGCAGCGCGCCATCATCGGCAACCTCCTCAGGCTGGTCGAGCACGTGGATCAGCGGTACAGCACCACGCTCACCACCGACCTGGCCCGCCTGCGCGCGCTTGCCGGTTGGATGAACCAGGTGATTCAGCATTTCCGTGTGTCTCCTTGAAGAAATCAGCGGTGCTCAGACCCTGGTACGTCCCCATCACGCAGCTGATCCACGGCGGTTCCCGAGTCACCGCACGTCCTGTCAATGAGACTTCCACCGGTCTTCACGCCGGGAACACCGTGACCTGACGTCCGAAAACCGGGAGATGCGCGAGGGTTTTCAGCTGGTTTCACGACGACCGGACGCCCGAGCGAGGGGCAAGTGCGGGCTGTTTCTGGGAGGCCGCTTCCCCATGATCCTGTGAGGACGTTTTGACCGGGCGGCAGCAGCAGCAGGGGCACTTCGGCAGCAGCAGCGGCCCGGGGCCTCGGACGATGGCGGGTCTTCTGTTGTCCGATCGGAAGGCTGGATTCAAACCAAGATCAATTAGTGAAAACCCGTTGTGGTTCTTGAGCTCAAATCTAAATTTGAAGGTATAACGTCCACACGTAGTACGGAAATATTTCAGAGGCGATCAAAGCTGTCTCACAGGAAGGCCAGCAAGGTCCCTCCAAACGAACCTGAAGGGTAAAGGATGGGGCAAAATAAGCAGCTACAGTCCTGGAATTAGCTCTTGCTCGAGCAGAGCAGCGAGGGGTTTTCCCGCAAGCATCGGACGCGTTGGACTTGCCGTCCTTTCCGCATTTAGCACTTCGCTTAGGCTATGCAGAGCTGCAAAATCATGAAAACGCTCCGAGGCTATCGGACTCCTGGATATCCATCTGTCCTGGTGCACTCATCTTCACGCTCTGAATCCGTCAGACCTAGCCAGCTGAAGCAGAGGCTCTGAAGTTGCCCGCTTCCGCCCCTATCTCACAGCATGTACTGTGCTGGCGCAGTCAGGGACCATCGAACTGCCTTACTGCCTCTTGATCAATCGATCTTTGATCACCATACCTATAGACGTTTGTCTACGGGTATGGTGAGATACGTTCAGGAGGTTCAGTTATGTCCTGTCGCTCTCCTTTTTTCCTCTCCAAGGTCGGTTGACATGCCGCCCAGCTTGACGCCCCGGCGGCTGGAGCTGCTGACCGCCCTGCACCGCCTGCAGCAGCAGCAGTGCGGCGTTACCCTCGGCGACCTGGCCAGCGCCCTGAACGTCAACCGCGCCCGCGTCCACGTGCAGGTCAAAGCGCTGCGCGGGCTTGGTCTGCTGACGCCAACCACCGGCCGACACGGCGACCTGTGTCTCACCGACGAGGGCCGGGCCGCCATTCAGAGCGGCATCCCCGTCTACGGGCACATCGCCGCGGGTCCGCCCGGACACGCCGAGCAGGTCCCAGACCGGGCGGTGCGGCACCTCGAGGACCTGCTCGGTCACCGGGACGGCGACTACCTGCTCACCGTCCGCGGCGACAGCATGACCGGCATCGGCGTGCTGGACGGCGATTACGTGCTGGTCCGACCCACCCCGGAAGTGCTCGACGGTGACGTCGCGGTGGTCTCGATCCCTGGAGAGAACAGCGCGACCCTTAAGCGGCTGTACCGGCTGGGCGACGAAGTGATCCTGCTGAGCGAAAACCCCACCTACCCCCGCATGGTCTACCCGGCCAGCGACGTGCAGGTGCAGGGCCGCATGCTCGGCGTGATCGGCCTGCCCCGCCCCCGCGCCGCCCGCCCGGCCGAACCGGTCCGGAACAGCTGATGCCCGGCCCCCTGATCGCCTGCGTGCACCTCGCATCGTGGGCACTGAGTGTCGTGTCTCGCGAACACCCTGGACTGCCGGTGGCGGTGCTCAGCGAGACCACCCACCGGGTCCTGCAGGTCAATCACCTGGCCCTCGGGGCTGGGGTTCGCCCGGGGCTCCGCTACGCGGCTGCCGTGTCCCGCTGCCCCGACCTGCACGCAGAAGTGGCCGCCGGTCCCCGGCTGGCCACCGCGTGGCGGGAACTGCTGGACCTGCTGTACAGCCGCTTTAGCGACCGCATCGAGGGGCCCCTTCCCGGCACCGTCTTCCTGACCTGCACGCTCCGTCAGGCACAGGAACTGGCCGCCAGCCTGAACGCCCCGGTCGGTCTTGCCGCTAGCCAGGAGGTCGCTCAGCTGGCCGCCCTCCGCGCACAGCCTGGTCAGGTGCGGGAGATCACCCCGGACGTGGAACACGCCCTGCTGCCGATCACCCCCCTCGCCCACCTGCACGTGCTGGGCCTCACCGACGAGCAGCTTCAGCAGCTGGCCTTCCTGGGCCTGGCGTGCCTGGGCGACCTGCTGAAGTGGAGCGCCGCCCAGCGCAGCGCCTTCCTCGGCAGCGCCCTGGGGCGACGCCTGTCCTCGTTCCTGAAAGGCGAGCGGCGAACGACCATCCAGCGCTGGACGCCCGGCGAGGTGATCAAGGAGACGTTGACCTTCGACCTGCCGCTGCACGAACCCGGCCAGCTGCAGGCCGCCCTGCAGGACCTGATGCCGGCCGTGTACCGGCACCTGCGCGGCCGCACCGCCGCCTACCTCACGGTGCACGCCGATACGCCCGGCGGCCGCCTCACGGCCAGCCGCAAGCCGAAGTGGCCACTTGACGAGCGGGGCCTGTGCCGGGTCGCGGGGCTGGCCGTGGGCGACGCGGATGCCCTCGTCTTGGGCATCGACCGCCTCACCGTGCAGCTGAGCGGCTTCGTTCAGCCCAGCCGGCAGGTGGGCCTCTGGGCGGGTTTGCAGGAACTGGACGTGATCCGCGAGGTGCTGGACCGCTACCCGGCCGCCTTCGTGCGCGTGCAGTGGGGCAACCCGCACGCCCTGACCGCCGACCAGCAGTACCACTGGGTCGACTGGCTCACCGGGGAAGCGCAGCTGCGCCCACTGACCCCCACGCCGAATGTGCAGGGCGAGCCGACCGCCCTTCCTGTCTCTGGGCGCTACTCCGAGGCGGGGGACTGATGCGCGACACGCAGATCCCACTGGACGACGTCACCGTGGACCGCAGTGGGCGCCCCGTGCGCTTCCGCTATCAGGGCCGCCTGCAGGTGGTGCGTCAGCAGCTGGACGACTGGCGGACCGGTGGGCGCTGGTGGCTGGACGAGCCACCCCGCGACTGCTACCTCGTCGAGACGGCCCAGGTGCTGGCGGAGCTGCACCGCGAGGATCCCCCATCCAGCCGGTGGTGGCTGGCCCGAATCCAGGACTGAGCCGTGACCCCGCCCCCAACGCGCCTCACCGCCCTGCTGGACGCCCACAGCTTCTTCAGCGAAGGGGCCAGCACCGTCAGCCCCACGCGGCTGGTGCAGCTGGCGAGCGCGCGGGGCTTCACCGGTCTGGCGCTGACGGACGACGCGTCGGTGGGCGGGGCGGTAGACCTGTGCCAGCAAGGGCGAGAGGCGGGGCTCAAGACGCTGAGTGGCACGACCCTGCCACTCCTGGTGCCGCGGGGTCGGGACCGCGCGGACGTGTTCCCGGTGGTCCTGCTGGCGCACAACCGGGCCGGCTACGCCCGACTGAACGTCCTGCTCACCCAGCTGAAAGCAAAAGATCAGCCGGGGTTGCCCCTCAGCGAACTCCTGAGCGACACCTCGGGTCTGGTACTGCTGACCGGCGCACGGAAGGGCTTCCCGACGGTGCTGGGCGAAGCACGACGACTCACTGAGCTGGATGACCTGCTCGGCAGGTTCAAGGCGGCCTTTCCAGGGCGCCTGTATGTCCAGCTGTACCACGACCTGTACCCCGGCATGCGGCGGACCCTCGGGTTCCTGCGGGCGGTCGCGCGGGACCACGGCCTGCCGTGCGTGGCCGCCCCGGAAGTCCGGCTGGCCAGCCCCGAGGAATACCCGCTGTTGGACGCGCTGAGCTGCGCCCGCCTGGGCATCGATGTGATGACGCCGCACCCCGACCGGCCCAGGAACGACGCCATGCACCTCAGAAGTCCCGAGGAGTGGGGCCGGCTGATTCCGTACGGCGACGCGCTGCTGAACGCCCAGAAGCTCGCGGAGCGCTGCCACCTGGACCTGCGCCCGGACCGCCTGACTCCTCCCCCACCCGCCCTTCCAGACGGGCTGGACGCCCGGACCTACCTGCGCCGCCGGGCCGAGGCGGGGCTGAACGTGATGTACCGACCCCAGGAGCGGGAACCGGCCAGGGCGCGCCTGGAGACCGAGCTGGCTACGGTCGAGGACCTGCAGCTGGAAGGGTTCTTCCTGTCGGCCGCCGAGATCACCGATTACTGCCAGGACCACGGCATCCTCGCGGCCGGGCGGGGCAGCGCCGCGGGGTCGGTGCTGTGCTACGTCCTGGGCATCACCCTCTCGGACCCGGTCCGGCACAACCTGCTGTTCGAACGCTTCCTGCACACCGGGCGGCACAGCATGCCGGACGTGGACATCGACATCGCCAGCAGCCGGCGCGATCAGGTGCTCGCCTGGGTCGAAGAGCGCTGGGGCGCGGACGGCACCGGGGAGGCGATGGTGGCCAACCGTATCACCTACCGTCTGCCCAGCGCCGTGCAGGACATCGGGCGAGCGCTGGGGGTGCCGCCGGAGGTGCGTGACCGGCTCAGCCGGGCCCTGGGGCGCGACTACCGCCACCTGAGACCGCACCGGGCCAGCGAAGCAGACGCCGTCTTTGCTGAGGTGTTGGGGTCGGCGCCGGTGAAACGCCAGTTGATGCGGCTGCTGTCGCTGTTCGACCGGGCCTTCTTCCGGCATCACGCGCCGCACTCCGGGGGCACGATTCTGTCGGCCCATTCACTGACGCACTATGGTCCGCTGCAGCGCAGCAGCGGCGGCATCCGGATGCTGCTGTTCGACAAGAACGACGTCGAACACCTGGGGCTGATCAAACTGGACCTGCTGGGGCTGCGGATGCTGGGGGTGCTGGAGCGTGCCCGCGAGGACGTGACCCGGCTGACCGGCAGCTGGCTGGACTTCGGCAACCTGCCGGACGACCCTCAGGTGTGGCGGCGGCTCCGGCTGGGCGACACCATGGCGCTGTTCCAGATTGAGAGCCCGGCCCAGACCGTCATGACCGCCCGCCTGCGCCCGGAGAACATGACGGACCTGGCCCACCAGATCGCGCTGGTGCGGCCCGGCCCGATTCAGAGCGGCACGGTGCATCCCTATGTGCGCCGGCGGCTGGGCGAGGAGCCGGTGCCGGTGCTCCGGGAGCCGCTGCAGAGCATTCTGCAGCCGTCTCTGGGCGTGCTGCTGTTCCAGGAGCAGGTCCTGCGGCTCGCCGTCCACTACGCCGGGATGAACTGGACCGAGGCCGACCGCTTCCGCAAGCAGGTGAGTTCCGTGGAGGACGAGGACGAACTGGAGGCGTTGAAGCGGCAGTTCGTGACGGGCGCCGCAGCACGCTGTCACGCGTCGCCCGAGGAAGCGAGTGAGGTCTTCTCCTGGTGCAGCACGTTCCGGGGCTACGGGTTTGCCGAATCACATGCCTGGGCGTTCGCGCAACACAGCTACGCCTCAGCCTACCTGAGGCACCATTTCCCGGCTCCATATCTGGCGGCCGTGCTGACCGAGGCCCCAGGCATGTGGCCGGCGCAGACCATCGCGCAGGAAGCGAGACGCTGGGGCGTCAAGCTCGCCCCCGTCCACCTCAACCGCTCTGAAGTCGGATACGTGGCGGAGAACCTGCATACTGTCCGAATCGGGCTGGGGGCCATTCAGGGGCTGGGTGAGGCGGCGGCCCGGCGGATCGTGCGAGAACGCGAGCTAGGGGGCCCGTACACCAGCATCCAGAACGCCTACGACCGGCTGCCACTCACGTCCGCGCAGCACATGCAGATCGCGCAGGCGGGCGTGTACGGCGACCATCCCCGGCGCAAGGCCGTGTACCTGCTCGGCACCCTGGCCCAGGCCCGTCCAGCGGGGCAACGGGCCCTGCTGGGACCAGAAACGGCGGCCCCAGACCTGACTGCGCTGACCACCGACGAACTGCTGCAGCTTGATGTGCAGACTACCGGACTGACTGCGGGTGTCGGAGACGTGCTGGACCCGCACCGGTTACACCTCAGGGCCCTGGGCTGCACACCGCTCGCCCGGCTGCGACACGGGGATCAGGTGTGGACGGCCGGCACCATCGTGGCGCGGCAGCGACCACCGACCGCACGTGGCTTCGCGTTTTACGTGCTGCAGGATGGACCGGAGCGGGTGCAGGTGATCATCAGCCCGGACCTGTGGGAAGCGCACCGTCAGCTGCTCCGGGACGCGTCCATGCTCTTGGTGTACGGACAGGTCACGCGGCAGGGCCGAGCGGTGACCCTGCGAGCCGACCAGTTGGCAGACATCAGGGTGGCCCTGCCGCGTGAAGAGAGAAGGAAGCGGCCCTCTCCGTGAGCAGTGCGCATGGGAGAAAAGCATTGTTGTTGCTATCTGACTGGAATTATACAATCCCAGTCAGATAGTCGCGACTGGCAGTAGGCGTCGCACCACCAGCCAGCGTGTCTCCGCCACCCGCCATACAAGTAGATCGAGGACACCTGCCACGAAGTGGAGCCGCACTCGGGCAGACTGCCGCTGCCGCGGATGCCCATTCACAGGTGAGCAGTCTGTTCATCACCGTCCGCCTCGCCATGACGCCTGAAGGGTGACCAGCATGCCAATGCCGCTCGCATGAATGCCTCCTTGCGGGAGAGCGACACGGCCTCCTACCGGTTAAGGTTTCGGTATGCAAAGTCAGGCGAAGCTGCTCAACCTGCGCGCCGGCCACCTAGCCCCTCAGGTCGGCCGGACCTCCTACAGCCAGGGTTCAGAGCTTCGACCGTCCGCTCTCCGGTGCCTGCCATGACCACAGCTGAGCGGCTCGTGCAGGACCTGTGTGGAAGCACCGAGCACCCGCTGGCCACTTCTCTGCGGGAGTGGTGCACATCCCGCCCGTTCCTGAGTTTTGCCGGGGCGCACGCATCAAAGCTGCGCAAGAAGGTGCGGGAGGCAGCCAACTCCGAACAGCAGGCCGACCTGCAGGCGGAACTGCAGGTCGCGGCCTGGCTGCTGCGGTCCGGCGGCGCGAGCCTGATCTACGAGCCGCTCAAATCCGGTGGAGGGCGAGGGCCCGACTTCGCCCTGGTGCTGCCGAACAAGAGCCTCGTGTACGTCGAGGTTGCCCGGCTGCGTGCTGGACCTCAGGACCCGGTCTACAAGCTGGCGCGGGTGCTTGCGGACAAGGTCGGGCAGCTGCCGGCGGGGGCTGCGGGCGTGCTGGCGGCGGTGCTCCCCATGGACACGCCCGCCAGCGCCCTGGCTCCGGACGCTATGCGCTTGCTCGCCCGCACCGCACAGGGCGACCCGCTGCTCGGCGTTCCACTGGAGCGGGCACGCACGTTTGAACGGTTGCGGGTCCGCCTGAGCGGCGTGCTGCTGTTCGGGACCGGCGAGGGACCGCCCGTGACGTTCTGGCCGCATGGGGGCGCGGCCCATCCGGTCTCTCCGGCGGCGCAACGGGTCCTGCGCTGACCGCCGTGGCGACACCTCACACACAGGACGGATGTTGGGTGAGGCACTTTCCCTCGTCACTGGCCCGCGTTCAGACACCGCAGCCGGTTTCCAGCCGCAGCTGCGCACCCTGGCGAGGCGTCCACTCATAGACGCCAAAGCCTGACCCCTCGTAATAGGCGCTGTAGGTCACCAGTTCCATGCGCCCGTCGCCATTCACGTCCGCGACGTCCACCAGGCGGTACAGGGTGGCGAGCGGCATGGGGGCGCTGCTTTCGGGGTCCCAGCGCCGGGCCGGACCGAGGTAGGCCCCGAGCGTGGACGTCACGGCCTGACCATTCCATACGGAGCGCAGCAACAGCACGCTGTAGTCCCCAGGCTGACCGGTCGGCGGCGGGTACAGGGCGCTGCCCTGCTGGGCCTCGCCCTGAAAGTGGCGCGCTTCGATCAGCACCTCCTGCGTGCCGTCACCGTCCAGATCGGCGCGCACCAGCCGGGTCAGCTGGACCTGAGGGCGTGCGATGCCCCGGCGCCGCAGTTCGGCCCGGACCACCTCGGCATAGGCGGGGTTGGCGGTGGGCAGCACCTCGACCGGGCGCGGCGCCGCCTGCACCCGCTCGGGGAGGTACAGCCGAAGGGCACCCTCCGGACCCGGCAGGTGCAGTTCCGTGCCCAGGGTGGCGTCGCAGGGTTCGCCCAGGGAGGTGGGACGCGCCCCGCGCGCGGACGTGACCGCTTTCCCCAGAGACCAGGACCGGTAGCGCGTGGCCGGTTCGAGCTGGGGCACCGCTGCATGGTCAGCGAGCCAGCGTCCGCCCGCCCACGCGCCCAGCAGGTAGGCGACATCACCGCCGCTGCCCGCCAGGATCGGCACGGCGGGTGTGGGCGCCGCCGCATGCCCCAGCAGGCTGCTCAGGAGCGTCACCGCCAGGGCATAGCGCAGCCGAGGAAAGCGTGTGGACATGGATTCAGCGTACACCCGCCCCGGTACCGCCCGGGCGCGAAGACATCCGCAGATTCCACCTGTCTTCCGCACCGATCCAGGCGGGGTTCCAGGGCAGGGCGAGCCGAACCCGGTTCAGAGGGAGCGGCGGCCAGAAGCAGTGCGGCCAGCACTGACCTTGCCTCAGCCTGTTCCGCCACGCGTCCCCGACTGTCTGGGCGGGTCTTGGGTCCTCAGTGCATGTACTCTTCGCTGAGCTGGGTGGCAATCTGTTCGAGGTTCGGCAGGGCTTCCAGCACGAAGGGCCGTTCATGGGGTCGGCGGGCCAGGACGCTCAGGTTTTCCACGGCGGCCAGCACGCGCAGAGCCCGCAGAGGCAGAGCGAGGCCTGGCGGGAGCAGTCGAACCCGGGCGTACTCCGCAAGGAAGACGTCCCGCTCCGTCTGATCAAGCGCCAGCGTGACGCCCGCAAGGTCCAGAAGAAACGGTCCCCACCCGCAGCGGTCCCAGTCCAGCAACCCCAGCGAGCCGTCCTGCTGCACGAAGTTGCCCGGGTGCGCGTCGGCATGAATCAGACCATGGCCGCCGGGCAGGGCCTGCCAGTCGCCCAGATGCGTGTAGAGCGCCTCCAGGCTGGCGTGCAACGTTTCGGCCCGTTCCTGTGACCATAGCCCGGCCGTCAGCTCCTGGCGCAGGTCCAGCCAGCACTGACGAAAGTACGGTGCGTCATAGCGGGGCCGTTCGAAGTCGGGCGGGGGCAGGAAGCGTTCAGCGAGGCGGTGCATCTGCGCGAGGAGCCTGCCCGCCTGCGCCGCCTGTTCTCTGGAGAACTCCACGCCCTCCCCCAGCGGCGTTCCCTCAGTCCAGCTCAGGAGGCTGCAGAGCAATGGCGCCACGTCTCCTGCATCCACCTCCACCGTCCATTGCCCTGACCGGGCGGGCCGGGGCTGAGGCACGGCCCCGGGGAGATGCGAACTGAGGTACGCGAGCCAGGTCAACTCTGCGTCGAGCGTCCGGCGCGTGTGCCGCCTGGCCGTATGGAGCCGCAGCACAAAGCGGCGTCGCTGCGGGGTGTCGACGCGGTACACGGTGTTGTCCCCCTGACGCAGCAGCACCGGCGACACTTCAGCCTCCCCGAACTGCAGGAGGACCTGTGCAAGGAAGTCGTTCGAGGACACGAGCGAATCAGACTGGGGCACAACCGGGAGTGTAGGGGCCGGGACGCCCGGCCAACACCGTCAGATGGCGTATGCCTGAGCGGGTGACCCGGCATCCTGGCCAGAGCACGATTTGTAAGGCGCCTACGGTGTTCATCAGCGAGGCCGAGTGGCCCCACCCACCATGCTGGATCAGCCGTGACCACCGGCTTCCTGATGACGGCGAACTCTGAATTCGGACGTCCCGGTTGACCGGCCCCTGGTGGCCCGGCAGGCGCCTTTCACTCCGCCGATCATCCCATGCTAGCCCAGGCGCAGGCCCACCCAGCGCCCCAGCAGCACCGCCACGTAGCCGCCCAGCAGGTTCCCCAGCAGATACAGAGCGGCGCGTCCCGCTTCGCCATTTCGCAGCAGCAGGTCGCTCTCCCATTCAAAGGTGCTGAAGGTCGTGAACGCCCCGACGAACCCGGTGCCGAAGGCCAGCCGGAGCGCCGGACTGAGCAGGCCCCGGAGGTTCAGCGTGATCACCAGACCCAGCAGGAAACTGCCCAGCACATTGATCACCAGGGTCCCGAGCGGGAAGGCCGCCCAGCTGCCCTGACCGAGCCGGGTCTGGATCAGCACGCTCAGGGCATGGCGGGCCAGCGCGCCGAGCGCACCACCCAGGGCAATTCCAGTCCAGATCGGCATAGACGCTCCTGAGACGGCGGCGCAGCATCACTCGGCAGAGAGCAAGGGTGCCCGCTGTCGTCTGGGCGCCAGAGTAACACGGCGGAACGGGACATCGGAGCGCCGGTTCAGGAGTCAGGCTCGGCGTGATTCCAGACCCGGCGTTAACGTCTTCCGAACAGGCACGACCGACTGCCATTGGAAAGGATGAGCGCTTTTCCGATGGACTGAAAAACCCTGAATCTCCGGCCCCGCTCTTGACCGTGAACGATCACATTATATACTGCGGGGGTCAGATCGCTTTATTCGCTGTCACTTTTCCGCCCGGAGAGTGTCGGTCGGTCCGTTATGGCGGCCCGGACCGGCTGCCGTTCCCATCCCCTGTGACCGCACGCACCGCCGGCGGCCACGCCAAGGAGTTCCGTGAACCACACACGTTCCAGACCCGGTCACGCCACCGTCCGCCTCAACACCCAGCGCACCGTGAGCGAGATCTCGCCGCTGATCTTCGGGGGCTTCGCGGAACACATGGGGCGCTGCATCTACGAGGGCATCTATGACCCGGCCTCTCCCCTGGCGGACGAGCGCGGGTTTCGCAGCGACGTGATGGCCGCCCTCAAGGAGACCAACTACCGGATCATGCGCTACCCGGGCGGCAACTTCGTGTCCGGCTACCGCTGGACCGACGGCATCGGCCCCCGGGAGCAGCGTCCGCGCCGCCGTGCGCTGGCGTGGCGCAGCATCGAGAGCAATCAGTTCGGACCCCACGAGTTCATGGAATTTGCCCAGGAACTCGGCACCGAGCCGATGTGGGCCGTCAACCTCGGCACCGGCAGCATCCAGGACGCCGCCGATCTGGTGGAGTACATGAACCTGCCCACCGGGACGCTCTACAGCGATCTGCGGGCCAAGAACGGCCACCCCGATCCCTACGGCGTGAAGTACTGGTGCCTGGGCAACGAGATGGACGGGCCCTGGCAGATCGGGCAGATGGAGGCGGTCGAGTACGCCGACAAGGCGGTGCAGGCGGCCAAGCTGATGCGCTGGATGGACCCCGGCATCAAGACCATCGCCTGCGGGTCGTCGGCCACCTCCATGCCCGGCTACCCGGACTGGGACCGGGTGGTGCTCGAGCGCAGCTACGCGCACATCGACTACTTCTCGATGCACCACTACGCGGCCAATCCCTACCCGACCATCTCCAACACCGAGCGGCTGCCGATCGACACCGACTCGTACCTGGCGAGCAGCGTTCATTTCGAGGAGCACGCCGATACGCTGGCGGCGGCGATCCGGCTGGCCAAGGCCAAGAACCGCAGCAAGCGCGACGTGCACCTGTGCTGGGACGAGTGGAACGTGTGGTACCGCGCCAAGGGTGGGGACGGCGAGTGGTCCGAGACCCCGCACATCCTGGAGGAGCAGTACAACCTCGAGGACGCGCTGGTGGTCGCCACCTGGCTCAACACCTTCCTGCGCAAGGCCGACGTGGTCAAGATCGCCTGCATCGCCCAGATCGTGAATGTGATCGCGCCGATCATGACCCGCACCGACGCCATGTACAAGCAGACCATCTTCTACCCGCTGACCCTCTTCAGCAATCATGCCAGCGGTGAAGCCCTGGACGTGCTAGTGCAGGCGCCTACCCAGGACACCAATCGGCACGGGCCGGTGCCGCAGCTGGACGTGTCGGCCAGTCTGGAGCCGGACACCGGCCACGGCGCGGTCTTTCTTGTGAACCGGTCACAAACGGAGGCGCTGACCGTCGACCTGCACTGGGAGGACGTGGCGCCCCGGGAGCTGGCCCAGGCCTGGCAGATGAGCGGCGCCGATCCCTTCGCCGCCAACAGCTTTGAGCAGCCGGATCACGTGACGGCCCGCCCGATTCCCGTGCCCACCCTGGACGGCGCACACGTCTCGATTTCGCTGCCTCCGCTGTCGTTTACCACCCTCACCACCCGCCACCAGGCGCCCTGACGTTCCACCGGCAGGCTTGACAGCCTGCCCGGTCATCTCGTATGATGTGACCGTTCACACAGTCCAATCATTGCGCCGCCCGCCCGACCATGTTCGTGCCGACCGTTTCTTGGCGTTGTTCCCTGGCCGGCCGCTCCGTCACCCCTTACTCGGTCTGTACTGACTCGGAGGACATATGCGTATACCCCGGATGCTCGCCCTCGGCCTGGCCCTCTCCAGCGTGGCCCACGCCCAGACCACCATCGTGTTTTGGGACTTCTTCGGCGGCGGTGACGGCGTCCGCATGAAGCAGATCGTGGACGACTTCAACAAGTCGCAGAAGGACATCGTGGTGCAGCGCACCACCCAGACCTGGGGCAACCCCTTCTACACCAAGGTGCACACCGCCGTGGTGTCCGGCCAGACGCCCGACGTGATGACCTATCACCTGTCGGCGGTGCCCGCCGGCCTGCAGAAGAAGGACCTGCGGCCCTTCACCACCGCCGACCTCGCGGCGGCCGGGCTGAAGGCCAGCGACTTCCAGAGCAACCTGGTCAGCACGCTCACCACCGATGCCAAGAACGCCGGGGGCGCCAGCGGGCTGTACTCCATTCCGCTGGACACGCACACCTTCGTGGTGTACTACAACAAGGACCTGCTCAAGAAGGCGGGCCTGCTCGGCGCCGACGGCAAGCCGCTGCCCATGAAGAGCATCGCGGCCATGACCAAGGCGCTGCAGGACATCAAGGCCAAGACCGGCGTGACCCCGGTTGCCTTCAGCACCAACCAGGACTCGGCCACCCCGTGGCGGCTGTGGTACAGCCTGTTCCTGCAGCAGGGCGGCACCATGGTCAAGGACGGCAAGCTGTACCTGGGCGACCTGGACACCAAGGGCAAGGCCGCCCTCCAGGCGATTGCCGACTGGACCAACCAGGGCCTGCTCACCAAGAACGTGACGTACCCGGCGGGCGTGGCGCTCTTCACCGCGGGCCGCGCCGCCCTGATGTTCAACGGCAACTGGGAAGTGCCGACCATGGTGGACGCCAAGGCCAAGAACCAGCTGAAGTTCGACTACGGGATCATGAGCTTCCCGTCGCTGTACGGTGGCAACACCAGCACCTGGGCCGACTCGCACGAACTGGCGATTCCCAACAACAGCAAGAACCCGATCAGCCCCGCGAAGCTCAAGGCCGTGATGACCTTCATCGGCTACGTGAACAAGCAGGGCGGCAGTGCCTGGGCTGGCGGCGGCCACATTCCCGCCTACCTGCCCACCCAGCAGAGCAGCGCCTACAAGAGCATGCAGCCGAACGGCGAGTACAGCGCCACGTCCGCCAAGAACGCGCGGCTGGAGCCCAACGTGCCGATCTTCGGTGTGGGCGGCCCGGTGTACGACGCGGTCGGCGTGAACTTCACCCCGGTGCTGCTGGGGCAGGCCACCGCCGATCAGGGCATCGCCAAGTTCAAGGCGGCGCTGCAGGGTTTCGGCAAGTAACGTGAGCCGCAGGTCCGGCAGCTGAACTCGGCCGGAGTGGCGTCCCAGCGCTGGGATGCCGCTCCGGTGTTCGTATGCAGACCGCTTGCGCCAGGCTGCCTTGGCACCCCGAGAGGAAGACGCACATGTTGAACACGGTTCCCCCAACCCGTCAGGAACAGCCGGCCCCCAGCCGGCAGGCCCAGGTCCGCAAACGGCTGATGACGGCGCTGCTGCTGGTGGCCCCCTTCACGCTGGTGTACCTGGTGTTCCTGATCTACCCGACGCTCCGGGTGATCCAGCTGAGCTTCACGAACGCCGACCTGCTGGGGGCCGGCACCTTCACCGGCCTGCAGAACTACATCAAGCTGTTCCACGAGCCGACCTTCTGGACCGCGCTGCTCAACACGGTGTATTTCATCCTGCTGACCGCCGTGCCCAACACCCTGCTGGGCCTGGGGCTGGCGATGCTGGTGCTGCGGCTGCGGCGGCTGCGCAACCTGGTGCTGGCGGCCTTCTTCATGCCGTTCGTGCTGCCGGTCAGCGTGGTCACCAACGTCTGGAACTGGGTGCTGGACTCGAACTTCGGGCTGGTCAACTTCGTGACCGGCAGCAACATCACCTGGTTTCAGGACCCGGTGTGGGCGCTGCCGTCGGTGGCGTTCGTGACCATCTGGTGGACCGTGGGCTTCAACGTGCTGCTGTTCATCGCCGGACTGCAGAGCATCTCGGCCGAGATCTACGAGGCGGCGGCGCTGGACGGCGCCAGCGGCTGGCGGCTGTTCTGGAGCATCACCTGGCCGAACCTGTGGCCGGTCACCAGCCTGATTCTGCTGCTGCAGCTGATCGCGCAGTTCAAGATTTTCGATCAGATCTACCTGCTGACCCAGGGCGGCCCCTTCGACAAGACCCTGGTGCTGCTGCTGTACTCGTACCGGGAAGGCTTTCAGCAGCAGCACGGCGGCTACGCCAGCACCATCGGCGTGGTGCTGATGGTCGTGATTCTGCTGGTGTCGGCCATTCAGATCCGCGTGCTGAACCGAGGTGACCGCGCATGACCACCACTCCCCTGTCCACCACCTCCAGCCGGGCGAGGCCCGCCCGCTCGCTGCGCACGCGCCTCGCCCGCCTGCCTGGCATCCTGGTCACGGCCCTGACGCTGGTGCTGGCCCTGGCGTGGGTGTTCCCGCTGTACTGGGCCCTGATCACGTCCTTCAAGCCGGAGAACGACACGGTCTCCAATCCGCCCACCCTGTGGCCGCAGACCTTCGACCTGGGCGCGTACACGTACATCTTTCAGAACAGCCCCATCGTGCGCTGGTACCTGAACAGCATCGTCAGTTCGGTGGCCATCACGGTGCTGGTGCTGCTGCTCTCGATGCTGTGCGCCTACGCGCTGTCGCAGATCGACTTCCAGGGCCGCCGCTGGCTGTACTGGCTGATTCTGGCCGGGTTCATGATTCCCTTCCAGGCCAGCCTGATTCCGCTGTTCATCTTCGTCAACCAGCTGGGGCTGGTCAATAACTACATGGGTCTGATCCTGCCGCAGCTGGCCGCGCCGCTGGCGGTGGTGATCTACAAGCAGTTCTTCGATCAGATTCCACCGGAGCTGGCCGATGCTGCCCGCATTGACGGGGCCAGCGAGTGGCGGGTGCTGTTCGGCATCTTCCTGCCGCTCAACTGGAGCATCACCTTCTCGCTGGGCATCGTGACCTTCATCGCCGCCTGGAACAACTTCCTGTGGCCGTTCATCGTGATGAACGACACCTCCAAGCTGACCATCCCGGTGGGCATCACCCAGGTGCAGTCGGCCTACGGGGTCGCGTACGCCAAGACCATGGCCACCGCCGTCACCGCCGCCGTGCCCACCATCGTGGCGTACCTGCTATTCCAGCGCCGCGTGACGGAGGGTGTGATGGCCACGGCCGGGCTGAAGGGATGAGGTGGGGCCGGCTGCTCGGCAGCCTCGCCACGCTCGGCTGGGCCATCGCCGGTCCGTCCCAGCCGCTGCTGAAGGGCGACCTGCAGATTCATGACCCCACGGTCCTGAAGGTGGCGGACGGCTACGTGGCGATGGGCACCGGCTACGAGGGCATTGACGGCGGCACCCTGCGGCTCAGGACCTCCCGCGATGGCCTGACCTGGACCGACGCCGGCCACCTGGGCACCACCCAGCCCGCCTGGGTGGGAAAACTGCTGGGCCAGGAGCCGCCGAACCTGTGGGCGCCCAGCCTGTCGCGGCATGGGAGCACCAGTTACCTGTACTTCGCGGCCTCGACGTTTGGCAAGAACAGCAGCGGCATCGGCCTGATGACCAACCCTGCTCTGAAGGCCAGCGCGCCGGACCAGGGCTGGGTGGACCGGGGGCTGGTGCTGTCCAGCACGCCAAGCGACAACTTCAACGCCATCGATCCGGCGCGCATCGACACGGCGGACGGCCGCGCGTGGCTGGCCTTCGGGTCGTGGTGGGACGGCATCCGGCTACGTGAACTGGACCCGCAGAGCGGGCTGCTCCAGAAGCAGAACTCCAAGGTGTACGCGCTGGCGTCACGCGGCGGCGGCGCGATTGAGGCGGCCTCGCTGATGCAGCACGGGAAGTATTACTACCTGTTCGTGTCGTTCGACCGCTGCTGCGCGGGCCTGAGCAGCACCTACCGCATCATGGTGGGCCGCGCCAGCAAGGTCACCGGGCCGTACACCGACCGCAGCGGCCACGACATGATGAAGGGTGGCGGCACCGAGCTGCAGGCCAGCCAGGGCCGCTACATCGGGCCGGGGGGCCAGGAGGTCTACCAGGATGGCCGGGAGGTGCGGCTGGCCTACCACTACTACGACCGTGACCAGGGCGGCGTTTCACAGCTGCAGACCTCGACGCTGCTGTGGGACGACAGCGGCTGGCCCCGGCTGCCGGCGCTGCCGACCGGCGGTTCGTGATGCTCGCCCCAGCCGTCCGGTAGACTCGGGCCATCGACGCACGCCGCCACCCCCACGACCTGCCACCGGCCGCCCCCGCTGAGCTGGGCCTGGACCCGTTGTGGTTGGACTCGCTGGCCGCCCGGGTGGCCGACACCCTCCCCGACGTGACCAGCCTGCTGGTGGCCCGCCGGGGGCAGCTGGCCTTCGAGCGCTATTTCGGCATTCCGGCCGATGAGCCGCAGGACATTCAGTCGGTGACCAAGAGCGTGCTCTCACTGCTGGTGGGGGTGGCGGTGGAGCGGGGGCTGCTGCGCCTGGACCGGCCGGTGCTGGACGGCTGGCCCGAGGCCGCGGCCCTGGTGCAGGACCCGCGCTGGTTCCAGGTGACGGTGGAGCACCTGCTGACCATGACCTGCGGCCTGCCGTCCGAAATCACCGACCCGGTGTATGACGACGCCTGGTGGCTGAATCCTGACCCGCTGGCCTTCACCCTGGCGCAACCGCTGAAGGCCGCGCCCGGGACGGTCTTCCACTACTCCAATGCCGGGACCCATCTGCTGGGCGTCCTGCTCGCCCGCGTGATCGGTCAGCCGCTCGAGACGTTCGCCTGGGAGGCGCTGCTGGCACCGCTGGGCATGCCGGCGCGGCCGTGGGCCAAAGACCCGCAGGGGCGGGTCTGGGGGTCCGGCATGCTGCAGCTCACCCCGCGCGAGATGCTGCGGCTGGCGCAGCTGGTGCTGCAGCAGGGCCGCTGGCAGGGTCACCGCGTGGTGCCGTCCGCCTGGATTCAGGCGATGACTCGGCCCCGCGTCAGCGGCTACACTTTCATGGAAGGCCTGCCCCAGTACGGCTGGCTGTGGTGGCTGCCGGGGCCGCAGGAGCCGGACGGTGCCTATGCCACCGGCTACGGCGGGCAGTACATCGGGGTGTTTCCCCACCTCGATCTGGCCGTGACGATGACGGGCCGGGTGCAGCACCACCCGCCTCACCGGCACATCATCCGCGAGATTGCCAGCCGGGTGGAGACAGAAGGCCAGTCAAGCTGACTGACCCGGCCCGCACCGGTCTACATCGGCAGGCGCAGGACCGCCGGGCCGGGTGTATGTTGCGGCGGTGCATGTCCTGAGGTTGTTCCGCTGTCTGCCGCCGTGTTGGCCGGCCGAGTTCCATGCCGGCTGAGGCCTGGACCCTCGGCCTCGGCGCCGTGGCCGCCGCGATGGTGGGTTTTTCCAAGACCGGCGTTCCCGGCACCGGCATCCTGGTGATTCCGCTGATGGCCGCGCTCTTTGGCGGCCGGCTCTCGGTGGGCGCGACCCTGCCGCTGCTGATTCTGGGGGACGTGCTGGCCGTGGCGCTCTACCGGCAGCACGCCCAGTGGGCCCGCCTGCGTACCCTGGCACCGTGGCTGCTGCTGGGCCTGCTGCTCGGCAGCGGGCTGCTGAAGCTGCTGGGCGACCTGCGGCTGAAGGCCGACCCCCTGTCGCCCATGATCGGCGTGCTGGTGCTGGTGATGCTGGCGCTGAACTTGCTGCGCGGCCGGCTGGGGCAGCGGCTGGTGCCGCACTCGCGCGAGGGCACGGTGGTGACCGGGGCGCTGGCCGGCTTCACCACCATGGTCTCGAACGCCGCCGGGCCGATCATGTCCATCTTCCTGAACTCCAGCGGCCTGCCCAAGGACCAGCTGATGGGCACCACTGCCTGGACCTTTCTGCTGCTGAACCTCGCCAAGGTGCCGTTTCTGGCGCTGCTGACCGCCGACAATCCCCAGGAGCCGCTGTACACGCTCGCCACCCTGCGCTTCGACCTGCTGATGGTGCCGCTGGTGCTGGCCGGCGCGTGGGCCGGCCGCGCCCTGCAACGCCGGCTGCCGGAGCAGGCCTTCAGCGGCGCGCTGCTGTCGCTGGCGGCGGTGAGCGCGGTGCTGCTGATCGTGCGGCACTGAGCCCGCCGTCTCGGCAAAAAAGTCCCCGGGACCGACGGATCAGCCACGGGGACGGAGAGGCACCGGCAACACACGGCCGGGTTGAATTGGTGGTACGCCCTGACTGTATCGGTTCAGAGGTGGGGCCGGATGATAAAGCCCTCACGGTGGATTTAGACGGCCAGCCGCCCGCGTCCCCGGGTCAGCCGCGCAGGTAGGCCACGCTGCGGTGCAGCGTGTCCAGCGTGCCGCCGTGGTCCTGCTCGTAGTAGGCCTGCGTGTGGGCGGGGAGCGCCGCGATGATCGCCTGCAGCGGCACCTCGCCCTCGCCCAGCGCCACCGTCTGCCACGCGTCGCCGTCGCGGCTCACGTCCTTGAGGTGCACCAGCGGCAGCCGGTCGGCGTACCGCTGCACGTAGGCCACCGGGTCCTGGCCACCCGCGTGGATCCAGGCCACGTCCAGTTCGGCTTTCACGCTGGGCGCGCGCTCCAGCAGCAGGTCCAGCACCGGCTGACCGCCGAACTGCTGGGTCAGCTCGTGATCGTGGTTGTGGTAGCCGAGCGTCAGGCCCTGCTCCCCCAGCGGCCCGGCCAGCCGCTCCATCCGGTCGGCCAGCGCCAGCCACTCGGCCTCGCTGTCAGCGCGGTGGTACGGATAGACCACGTGCTGCACGCCCAGCGCCCGCATCTCGGCCACCCGGCCGGCCAGATTGTCCTCGAAGGACTGCAGGGGGAGGTGGGCGCTGGGTGCCTGCATCTGGCGCTGGTCCAGTTCGGCGCGGAGCTGCTCGGCCGACAGGCCGCCCCAGTTCTGGGTGAGTTCCACCACCCGCACGCCCGCGGCCGCCACCGCGTCCAGCGTGCCGAGAAAATCCTGGGTGAACAGGTCGCGCAGGGTGTACAGCTGAAGTCCGACGTTTTGCATAGGGACCATCCTTCCGCCCCGGCCAGCGCTGGCCGTCCGGCGCATTGACTTGCTGTGTGTACCGCTATAATGTAACGGTATAAATCGCAGTCTGACAAGCCCCGCCTCACCTCGCCTGCTGGAAAGGGATGTGTTGAACCCGTGTTGCCGCCTGCTCCTGCCGACACTCCACTGATCACGCTGGCCGATGTGGCGCGGACGGCGCGGGTGTCCAAGATGACCGTCTCGAACGTCATCAACGGCAAACCCAACGTCCGGCCGCACACCCGGCAGCGGGTGCTGGACGCCATTGAGGCGACCGGCTACCGGGTCAATCCGGTGGCGCGGGCGCTGGCCGGCGGGCGGCAGCGGCTGCTGAGCGTGGTGGCGCGGCGCAGCAACCTGCCGTACGCCACCGAGGTGATCCGCGGGGCCAGCGAGGCGGCCGAGACGCTGGATTACGATCTGGTGGTGATGATGATCGGTGGGCGCGAGACCTCGGACCTGTCGCTGTTCCTGCGGCTTTCCCAGGGAGCGCTTCTGGTGCAGCCGGGGCGGAGTGGCCGCCTGCGCCCCCAGGACCTCCCCGCGCATCACGTCAGCGTGGACGGTCCCAGCGTGGACTCGCTGACGGTGGACAACTACGCCGGGGCCTGCGCCGCGATGCAGCATCTGCTGGCCCTGGGCCACACCCGCATCGCGTATGTCAGCGGCCTGCTGGCCCCGCACGGGGAACGCGACGACGCCTCGGAGCGGCTGCGCGGCTACCAGGACAGCGTGGAGGCGGCGCAACTGAGCCTGCCGGACGGCTACCTGCAGCACGCCGACTACTCCTCGCGCAGCGGCGAACAGGCCGCCCGCACCCTGCTGGCGCTGCCGGAACCGCCCAGCGCCATCTTCGCGGCCGGCGACGCGATGGCCGTGGCGGTGATCCACGCGGCCCAGGACCTGGGGCTGCGGGTGCCTCAGGACCTCTCGGTGGTGGGCTTCGATGACCTGCCGTACTTCCGCGGCGTGCGCCCGGCGCTCACCACCGTGCGTCAGCCGCTGGACGAGCTGGGGGCCGAGGGGGTGCGGATGCTGGTCGCGCTGGCGGAAGGCCAGCCGGCCCCGCTGCCGCCGCCCTTCCCCACCGAACTGATCGTCCGGGAGTCCACCGCCCCGCCGCCCTCTCCCAGTTCACGCTAACCAACCAGCCCCTCACCCCCCATCCGCGTTCAGGAGGACACACATGCACACCATCGGCATCATCGGCACCGGCGACATCAGCGCCGCCTATCTGCGGGTCGCCCGCGACCAGCGTCTGTTCCAGGTGGCCGGCATCGCCGACCTGGACGTCAGCCGCGCTCAGGCCCGCGCCGAGGAGTTCGGCGTGCCGGCCATGACCCCCGCCGAACTGCTGGCCCTGCCGGACCTGACGGCCGTGGTGAACCTGACGCCGCCGGCCGCGCACGCCGCCGTCAGCCTGGACATCCTGCGCTCCGGGCACCACGTCTACAGCGAGAAGCCGCTGGCCGTCACGCTGGAGGACGGCGCGGCGATCCTGGCCGAGGCGCAGGCGCGCGGGCTGCGGGTCGGCTGCGCCCCCGACACCTTCCTGGGCGCCGGGCTGCAGACGGTCCGCGAGCTGCTGGACGCCGGGCTGATCGGTCGCCCGGTGGCCGCCACCGCCTTCATGATGAGCAGCGGCCCGGAAAGCTGGCACCCCAATCCGGCGTTCTTCTTCCAGCCGGGCGCGGGGCCGCTGTTCGACATGGGGCCGTACTACCTGACGGCGCTGGTCAACCTGCTGGGGCCGGTGAACCGGGTCGGTGGCAGCGCCATCCGCGCCTTCGACGAGCGGGTGGCCGGCCACGCCTCGCGCAAGGGCGAGCGGATTCCGGTCAACACGCCCACCCACGTCACGGCGCAGCTGGACTTCGAGGCGGGGCAGGTGGCCACCTTCATCGCCAGCTTCGACACGCCGGCCAGCGAACTGCCGCGCATCGAGATCTACGGCACCGACGCCACCCTGAGCGTGCCGGACCCGAACACCTTCGGCGGCCCGGTGCGGATCCGCCGCCGGGGCCAGCAGGAGTGGGAGACGCTGCCGCTGACCCGCCCCTTCCAGGAGAACTCGCGCGGCATCGGGCTGGCCGACCTGCTGGACGCCACCGCGCAGGGCAGCGCCCACCGCGCCAGCGGCGACCTGGCCTACCACGTGCTGGAGATCATGCACCGGGTGCTGGAGTCGGCGGAGCAGGGGACCCCGCTGGCGGTGCAGAGCCGGGTGGAGCGCCCCGAACCGCTGGACGTGAAGCCCGGCTGGCTGGCCGAGGCGGTGGGCTGATGCCGCGCCCGGTCACGCTGTTCACCGGCCAGTGGGCCGACCTGCCGCTCGCGGAGCTGGCGCCACTGGCCCGGCAGATGGGCTTCGACGGCCTGGAACTCGCCTGCTGGGGCGACCACTTCGACGTGCAGCGCGCGCTGAAGGAGGACGGGTATGTGCAGGGCCGGCTGGACCTGCTGGCCGAGCATGGCCTGAAGGTGTACGCCATCGGCAACCACCTGGTGGGTCAGGCGGTCTGCGACCTGATTGACGAGCGGCACCGCAGCATCGTGCCGGAGCACGTCTGGGGCGACGGCGATCCGGAAGGCGTGCGCCAGCGCGCCGCCCAGGAGCTGATGGACACCGCCCGCGCCGCCCGCAAGCTGGGCGTGAGCGTGGTGACCGGCTTCACCGGCTCCAGCGTGTGGCACAGCATCTACGCCTTTCCGCCCACCGATCAGGCGTACTGGGAGCGCGGCTTCGAGGACTTCGCCCGCCGCTTCGGCCCGATTCTCGACGTGTTCGAGCAGGAGGGCGTCAACTTCGCGCTGGAGGTGCACCCCACCGAGATCGCCTTCGACACCGCCAGCTCCGAGCGGGCCCTGGCCGCCGTGAGTCATCACCCGCGCTTCGGCTTCAATTACGACCCGAGCCACCTCGCGTATCAGGGCGTGGATTACGTGGGCTTCCTGCGCCGCTTCCCGGACCGCATCTTCCACGCGCACATGAAGGACGTGTGGTGGGGGCACGGCAATGGCGAGGTGGGCGTGTTCGGCGGCCACACCAGCTTCGGGGACGCTCGCCGCTACTGGGATTTCCGCAGCGTGGGGCGCGGTGACGTGCGCTTCGAGGACATCATGGTGGCGCTGGGCGACATCCGCTACAGCGGCCCGCTCAGCATCGAGTGGGAGGACGCGCGCATGGACCGGGTCCACGGCGCCACCGAGAGCGCGGCGTTCGTGCGCCGCCTGGACTTCCCCGCCTCGGCGGTCGCCTTCGACGCGGCTTTCGCCAAGGACGCCCAGTGACGGCCCCCGCCCCGCTGCGGCTGGCGATGGTGGGCGGCGGCCAGGACGCCTTCATCGGCAACGTTCACCGCATGGCGGCCCGCCTGGACGGCCACTACACCCTGGTGGCCGGCGCGCTGTCCAGCACGCCGGAGAAGGCGCTCGCCTCGGGGCTGGCACTGGGCCTCAGCCCGGAACGCAGCTACCCGAGCTACACGGCGCTGATCGAGGGCGAACTTGCCCGGCCCGAGGACGAGCGGGTGCAGGTGGTCAGCATCGTGACGCCCAACCACATGCATCATCCGGTGGCGCTGGCCTGCCTGCAGGCCGGGTTTCACGTCATCTGCGACAAGCCGCTGACCCATACCGCCGAACAGGCGCGTGAGCTGGCCCGGGCGGCGGAGCAGGCGGGCGTGGTGTTCGCCGTGACGTACAACTACAGCGGCTACCCGCTGGTGCGGCAGGCGCGCGAACTGGTCCAGCAGGGCGAGCTGGGCGAGATCCGCAAGGTGATCGTGGAGTACCACCAGGGCTGGCTGGCCACCCAGGTCTCGGAGGCCGACAACAAGCAGGCCGGCTGGCGCACCGACCCGGCCCGCAGCGGCCCAGCCGGGGCGCTGGGCGACATCGGCACCCATGCCGAGCAGCTGGTGAGTTTCGTCACGGGTCTGGAACTCGAGTCGGTCCTGGCGGAGCTGAGCACCTTCGTGCCGGGCCGCGCGCTGGACGACGACGCCACCGTGCTGCTGCGTTTTCAGGGCGGTGCAAAGGGCATCCTGACCGTGTCTCAGATCGAGATCGGACGCGAGAACGACCTGCGGCTCTCGGTGTTCGGCACCCTGGGCAGCCTGCACTGGCAGCAGGAGAACCCCAACGTGCTGCTGCTCGACCGCCTGGACCAGCCGCGCGTGCAGCTGACCCGCGGCGGTCCCGGGCTGGGCACGGCGGCGCAGCGGGTGACCCGGCTGCCGGCTGGGCATCCCGAGGCGTTTCTGGAAGCCTTCGCCACCATCTACACCGCCGCGGCCGAGCACATCCGGGCCGGGACCGGCAGCGAGCCGCCCGTCTACCCGACGGTGGTGGATGGCCTGCGCGGCGTACAGTTCGTGGAAGCCGTCATCCAGAGCCAGCAGGAAGGCGGCTGGACCAGGGTATCCACACCTTAAGTCGGGATGTTCGGAAGGCCGCTCAAGCGAGATCTTGAGCGGCCTTTTGTTGACGCCTCCACGCGTACACGTGTCACGTTGTCCACACCGCTGGTTGCTCTGGGTGGGCTGAGCGGTCCATCACGGGCTTTTCATGCCTGCGGGCGAGGTTGACGTATGGGCCACAAGCGACTTGGGAAGGGACTCGGGCGGTACTGGGAAGCGCTGCAGACGGGTGAGCCGGAGGCGGTGCATGAGGTCCGGAAGCTGACCCGGCGTGTCCAGGCCGAGCTGCACGTGGCCGGCATGCATGGACGCACCCAGCGGGAGTGGCGGGACCTGCGGCGTGCGGTGGCCACCCTGCGGGACCGCGACGCTGTGGGCGCTCACCTGCGCGAGGCGCTCCGGTCCCTGCAGGTGCCGGAGGAGGAAGTTCGTCAGTTCGAGGCCGACTGGCAGCACATCCGTGACGCCCAGTTCCAGGCGCTCAAGCTGCCGGAACGGCCGGGCAGCCGTCCGCGCCCCGGTCACTGGAAACGCCGGATCCGCCAGACGCTCGCTCAGGACCGGGAGCAGTTGCGGCGCGAGGGCGAGCAGGTGATGGCCTCAACTGACCTGGACGTCTGGCACGGGTGGCGCAAACACCTGAAACGCTACCGCTACACCCTGGCCCTCCGTGACGAGGTGCCGGGTGAGGTGCTCCGGATGCTGGAAGCGCTCGGGCACCTGCAGGACGCCCGCGTGGCCGAGCACCTGCTGCAGGACGAGCAGTGGCTCCCCGGCCACCATATGGTCCTGCTCGCCCGCGAGCAGGCCGCGCAGATGACGGCCATGGAACAGGCTCGCCAGCTGTGGCCCGACCTGGAACGGCATCTGCGCAGCTGACGGTGGTCAAGAAAGAGGGGGGGCCGCTGAGTCAGCGGCCCCCCCTCCTTGTGGCCTGCCGGCTCAGTAGGTGAACGTGAGCGGGCGGCTGAAGTGAATCTGGGCGTCGGTGGCGCCGCTGGCCGTATTGCCGGTCTGCGGCAGGATGATCGCGCCGCCGTAGTTGTCGCCGCCCAGAATGGCAGCGGACAGGCGGAGTGTCTGCCCGGTGCCGAGGGTCGCCTTGCTGATGCGGGCCTTCAGGAAGCGGGTTCCGTCCGCCGCGGCGCTGACCTTGAGCGCGCCCGGCTGCAGGACGGCCGTGGCGCCGCCCGCCTGAATCTGCCGCAGCTCCAGGGTGTTGCCCTGCTGCACGATCAGGAAGTTGGGCGCCACGCTTGCATCGAACTGCACGTTGCGCTTCCAGCTGTCGAGCTGCAGCAGGTCGCTGACCGGACCGGCCTGCTGGCCGCCCAGGAACGCCATCAGCGGGTTGCTGTCCTCAGCCTTGTACTGCAGCCCCAGGTAGATGTTGCTGGCATCCTGAGCCGAGCATAGGGTGGACAGGTGGTTGGCAGCCCCCCAGGGGTCGCCCTGGGTGGCGTCGGTGCTGCAGCCGGCCGCATCGAATTCGTTCAGGTTGGCCGAGTCGACGCTCAGGGCCGACTTCAGGGCGGGCAGGGCCGGGTTGGCGGGCGGCGGGGTGAGCGTGTCGGCGGTGGCGATCAGGGTGGACAGGCGGGGCACCGTGTAGCTGCCCGACACCGTCTCCAGCGGGGTGCTGCTGAAGGTGTCGACCTTGACCATCACCTTCCAGCTGCCGCCCGGGAGCGTCACCTGCTGGTCGGCCTCATTGGCGTTGAAGATCACCAGCGTGTGCTTCCAGCTGTCGGCAGCGCGGGTGCCGTCCAGCACGAACCCGATGACGCCCTTGGCCGGGTTGAGGGTCAGCGGGCTGAAGGAGGCGGTCACGTCGTCGCGGGTGCTGTAGCGGAACGACGGGTGCGCCTGCCGCAGCCGGATGATGTTGCTGTAATAGCTGTTCACGTCCGCGAACTGGCCGGGGGCCAGACGGGTCCAGTCGAACTGGTTGACCGTGTCGCCGGAGTTGTAGGAGTTGCCGTCGCCCTGCTTGGTGCGCGCGAACTCCTCGCCGCCCGCCATGAAGGCCAGGCCCTGGGCCGTCTGAACCAGCGCGGCGGCCATCTTCTGCATCTGCTTGAGGGTGGCGGTGTCCTTGCCCTTGCTGGCGCCCAGCGTCAGCCGGTCCCACAGCAGGTAGTTGTCGTGGCTGGTGGCATAGTTGACGCTCTCGCCCGGCTCCTGCGCGAAGTCCGAGAGGCTGCCGGCCAGACCGGTCTGCACCGCCGGCGCGAGGTTGAAGGCCCCCTGGATGAAGCCCTGGGTGCCCACGTCAAACACGCCCCCGATGATGCCGTTGCGGAAGTTGTCGTTGAAGACGCCCACGTTCAGGCCCTTCTGGTCGCCCTTGCCGAAGTGGGTGGGGCCGCCGCCGGTCCACGGCTCGCCGTACATCACGACCTTCGGGTTGACCTTGCGCACCTCCTCGCTGATCTGCTTCACGTCCGCCGGGTACGCGGTGCCGAGCAGGTCGAAGCGGAAGCCCTGGATGTGGTACTCGCTCACCCAGTACTTCAGCGAGTCGGTGATGAACTTGCGGACCATCGGGCGTTCCGGCGCGATGACGTTGCCCACCCCGGTGTCGTTCAGGTACGCGCCGGAGTCGTCGGTGCGGTAGTAGTAGTACGGCACCAGCTGGTCGAAGGGGGAGCGCTCGCCGGTGGATTTGGTGTGGTTGTACACCACGTCCATCACCACGTTCAGGCCGGCGTCCTGCAGGCCCTTCACCATCGTCTTGAATTCGCGGATGGTGCCGGCCGGGTTGTTCGGCTGGGTGGAGTACTGTCCTTCCGGCACGTTGTACAGCACCGGGTCGTAGCCCCAGTTGTACGCGCCCTCGGTCTGGTTGCCGTAGTCGAACACCGGCATCAGCTGCACCGTGTTCACGCCCAGCTGCTTCAGGTGGTCCAGGCCGGTGGAGATGCTGGTGCCGGGCACGTGGGTGCCGGCCTGCACCATCCCGAGGTACTTGCCGCGCTTGTCCGCGTCCACGCCGGAGGAGGGCGAAACGGTGAAGTCGCGGACGTGCACCTCGTACACCGAGGCGTCGGTGGCCCGCTGCAGGGTGGTGGGCAGCGCCGGGCTCCAGCCGGTGGGGTTGGTGCCGCTCAGGTTCACCACCGCCGACTTCATCTGATTGAGCGGCAGGTTCTCGAAGTAAGTGCTCGCTCCGTGTGAGTAGGGGTCGGCGGTGGTCTTGGTCACGCCGTAGTTGGTGGCTTGCAGCAGGTAGTAGGTGCCGTCCAGGTTGCCGGCGACGCTGCCGCTCCAGACACCCCGGTCGCCGCGCGTCAGGTCCAGGGTCTGGTACGGGGTGGGGTCGGCCGCCGCGTGGAACAGCTGCACCCGCACCGCCGACGACACCGGGCTCCACACCTTGAAGGTGGTCTGCCCGGCCGAGACGGTCGCCCCCAGATCGTCGCCGCTGTAGGTGTAGGCGTCGCCGGACAGCACGTCGCGCAGATACACCGTCAGCGCGCCGGTGATCCCGGTGCCGCTGACCGTGATGGCCTTGCTGGCGTCGGCGGGGTTCAGCGGCGCGGCGAGGGTCAGGGTGGCGGTGGTGCCCTTGACCGAGACGCTGCTGACCGTCTGGGCCGCGCCACCGATCTTCACACTCAGCTTATCGGCGCTGAGGCCAGTGGGCGGGCTGGAGTACGTCACCTTGATCTGGGTGGGGCTGTCCATCACCGCGAACTTGCCGGAACTGGTCAGGTCAATCTTCTTGGGATCGGTGTAGAAGTCCTTCTGGCCGCTCACCACCCAGATCTCGCCCAGGCCGCTGGCGGGGATGTCCGCGAGGCGATCCTCGGAGATGTCCTTATCCTCCCAGTCGCCCTTGCGGATGATGAAGCCGCGCTGGGTGGCCGGGCTGTCCGAGCCAATGATGGCGATTTTGCCGTAGCTGTCGTCCTCGGTGAAGAGGGTGGCGCTCCCGTCCTGCGGCGGAATCCAGGACCAGACATTCCAGTTGTTGTAGTCGCCGTCGAAGCGGTGGTAGTGAACGATCAGCACGCTCTTGAGGTTCGGGTCCTCCAGCTTCTTCTGAAAGAACGCCAGGTCCTTGCCGGCCAGGTAGCTGGAGTAGCTTGGGGTGACGGGCGGCTTGACGACGGGGGGCTGGGCGACGTTACAGGCGACCAGCCCCAGCATCACCGTACTGAGCAACAACGGACCTTTGAACATGGAGCCTCCTGGGCAGGAACAGAAACGAAGCACCGTCAGAAGCGAGGCGGCTGCCCCGGTTCCGGAAACGATTCCAAACGTGTTCCTGCCAACTCTACTGAGCAGCGAAACCGAATTCAAGCGGTGGCGGATACGGTGCTTGCCGGCTTCCGTTCTGGAGACATGACGGCACTTTGACCAGCCTTATGGCGTGACCCCATCCCCTGTGGTCCTGCCTTCCGCTCCACCCCCTACGATGGAGCAGGATGAGCAAAGTCACGATCAAGGACGTGGCCCGGCACGCGGGCGTGCAGCCGAGCACCGTGTCACGGGCCATCAACAACCACCCGCACATCCGGGCCACCACCAAGGCCCGGGTGCTGAGCAGCATTCAGGAACTCGGCTTCGTTCCGGACCGGGCCGCGCAGAGTTTCCGCACCGGCCGGACCCGCAGCATCAGCCTGCTGCTCCCGATCACCGGCACCGACTTCTACGACCGCCTGATCAACAGCATTGACGAGGCGCTCGAGGCGTACGAGTACGACGCCGGCATCTTTCCGCTGCTGTCCGAACGACGGCTGGCCCGCTATCAGAATCCGGCCGCTCTGCCCTACCACACCGACGGCCTGGTGTACGCCTCCCTGAACCCCGAACAGCTGTACCACGACCCGCTGACCATCCAGGGACTGCCGGCGGTGGTGTTCGAGGTGCCGAGCTCCCGCTACGACCACGTGACAGTCAACAACGAACTGGGCGGCAGCCTGGCGGCGCGCCACCTGCAGCGCCGGCCGGCCACGACGTTCGTCATCAATGTGGAGGAACGCTTCAACACCCCGTTCGCCAGTGGGGTCTTCCGGGAGCGGGTCCGGGGGTTCCGGGCCGCGCAGCGGGACGCCGGGCTGGACCTCCCGGATACGCACATTTTCACCAGCGACTTCACTCCGGAACGCGCCCATCAGGCGGCACGCCGGGCACTGCAGCAGCGCACCGGCCCGGTGAACATCTTCGTGACCTGCGACGTGTTCGCCCGGGCCCTGCTGGAGGAGGTCCGGCTGGCTGGCCTGACCCCCGGCGACGACGTGCGGATCGTGGGCTTCGACGACGACCGGCAGGCCGAGGCGTCGGGGCTGACCACCCTGCACCAGCCGGTTGAGGAGATGGGCCGCACGCTGACCCGGCTGCTGATGGAGCGGATCGCCGACCCCAGCCTGCCGGTGCGGAGCGTGCAGTTCGACCCGGTGCTGAAGGTGCGCGGAACGGCCTGAGCCGCCGAACAGAAGAAGAGCACAGACCTGCGGGCCTGTGCTCTTCTCCTTCTGCCGTTCAGCGCGGCAAGGCGCTCTGGCCCATCAGGAATTCGTCTACGGCCCGGGCCGCCTGCCGGCCCTCGCGGATGGCCCACACCACCAGCGACTGGCCCCGGCGCATGTCCCCGGCCGCGAACACCCCCGGCACGTTGGTGACGTAGCCGCCCTCCTCCTCGGTGCTGGCCTGGGCGTTGCCGCGCGGGTCACGCGCCACGCCGAAGGCCTCCAGCACCGACCCCACCGGGCTCACGAAGCCCATCGCCAGCAGCACCAGGTCGGCGGGGAGCACCTGTTCGCTGCCCTCCACCTCGGTCATCCGGCCGCCCTCCCAGGCGAGGCGGACGGTGCGGATGCCGGTCACGCGGCCGTTCTCACCGATGAACTCCTTGGTGCCGATGGCGAACTCGCGGGCGCCGCCTTCCTCATGGCTGCTGCTGGTGCGCAGCTTCTGCGGCCAGTACGGCCAGCTGAGCGGCTTGTGCTCCTGCTCCGGCGGCTGCGGCAGCAGCTCGAACTGCGTGACGCTGGCCGCCCCGTGGCGGTGGCTGGTGCCCATGCAGTCGCTGCCGGTGTCGCCGCCGCCGATCACGATGACGTGCTTGCCCGCCGCGTGGATCTGCCGCTCCAGCCGGTCGCCGGCATTCACCCGGTTCTGCTGCGGCAGGAACTCCATCGCAAAATGCACGCCGTCCAGCTCACGGCCCGGCACCGGCAGGTCGCGCGGCTGCTCCGCTCCGCCGGCCAGCAGCACCGCGTCGAACTCAGTCCGCAGGCGCTCGGGGCTCACCGTCTCTGTTGAGAGGTTGCCCACCCGGCTGCCCACCGGCCAGTCACCGACCAGCACGCCGGTCCGGAAGGTCACGCCCTCCTGCTCCATCTGCCGGACCCGCCGGTCAATGCTGGTCTTCTCCAGCTTGAAGTCGGGGATGCCGTAGCGCAGCAGGCCGCCCACCCGGTCGTTTTTCTCGAAGACCGTCACGTCGTGGCCGGCGCGCGCCAGCTGTTGCGCGGCCGCCAGCCCCGCCGGCCCGCTGCCGATGACCGCCACCCGGCGCCCCGTGTTGACGGCGGGCGGCTGCGGCACCACCCAGCCTTCCTCCCAGGCCCGGTCGATGATGCTGCGCTCGATGCTCTTGATGCCGACCGGCTCATTGTTGAAGTTCAGGGTGCAGGCGGCCTCACACGGCGCCGGACAGATGCGGCCGGTGAACTCCGGAAAATTGTTGGTGCTGTGCAGCACGTCAATGGCCGACTTCCAGTCGTCGCGGTACACCAGATCGTTGAAGTCGGGAATGATGTTGTTGACCGGGCAGCCGTTGTTGCAGAACGGAATGCCGCAGTCCATGCAGCGCGCCGCCTGGGTGCGGGCGTCCAGCACCGGCAGGGTGCTGACGAATTCCTGGTAATGCCGCAGCCGGGCCTCGGCCGGCTGATAGGTCTCCTTGACGCGCTGGTGCTCCAGAAATCCGGTGACTTTTCCCATGGGTATGCTCCTGCGCTCAGTGCGTGCTGGGCGTCACGGCCACGCCGCCCTGCGAGGCCGGCTCGGTCGCGTGGTCGATGCGCTCACGGTTCAGTTCGGTCAGCGCGCGGCGGTACTCGTGCGGGAAGACCTTGACGAACTTGGCGAGCGCCGCGTCCCAGTGATCCAGAATCTTGCGGGCCCGCAGCGAGCCGGTCCAGCGGTGGTGTTCTTCCAGCAGGCGGCGCAGCTGGTCCTCGTCGGTCTGACCCTGGTGGAAGGTGGCCGGGTCCTGCTCGGCGCGCTGACGCTCGCCGCTGAGCAGCGGCTCCACCGCCACCATGCTGGGGTTGCAGCGGCTGCGGAACTGACCGTCCTCATCGAGGATGTACGCCACGCCGCCGCTCATGCCTGCCGCGAAGTTGCGCCCGGTGCGGCCCAGCACCACCACCGTGCCGCCGGTCATGTATTCGCACCCGTGGTCGCCGGTGCCTTCCACCACCGCCGTGGCCCCGGAGAGCCGCACGGCGAAGCGCTCGCCGGCCACGCCCCGGAAGAAGGCCTCGCCGCCGGTCGCGCCGTACAGCACCGTGTTGCCCACGATGATGTTCTTCGGCGCGTCGCCCCGGAAATCGATGCTGGGCCGGATGGCAATGCGCCCGCCCGACAGCCCCTTGCCGGTGTAATCGTTGGCATCGCCGATCAGGTAGAGCGTAATGCCGCTGGCCAGGAAGGCGCCGAAGCTCTGGCCGCCGGTGCCCTCCATCTGAATGAAGATGCTGTCGTCCGGCAGCCCCTCGGGGCGGCGGCGCACCAGCTCGCCCGAGAGCATCGCGCCCACGGTGCGGTTGACGTTGCGGGCGTCCTGCAGGATCTTGACCGGCTCGCCGCGCTCCAGCGCCGGCCGGCACTGCTCGATGAGTTTATGGTCCAGCGCCCGGTCCAGCCCGTGGTCCTGGGTGCCGGTGTGGCGGTGATCCACCTCGCCGTCCAGCGCGGGCCGGTAGAAGATGCGGCTGAAGTCCAGGCCCTGCGCCTTCCAGTGCTCGATGCCGGGGCGCAGGTCCAGCAGGTCGCTGCGGCCCACCAGTTCCTCGAAGGTGCGGACGCCCAGCTGCGCCATGATCTGCCGCGCTTCCTCGGCCACGAAGAAGAAGAAATTGATGACGTGCTCCGGCCGGCCAGAAAATTTGGCGCGCAGCTCCGGGTCCTGGGTGGCCACCCCCACCGGGCAGGTGTTGAGATGGCACTTGCGCATCATGATGCAGCCCTCTGCGACCAGCGGCGCGGTGGCGAAGCCGAACTCGTCGGCGCCCAGCAGCGCCCCGATCACCACGTCCCGGCCGGTCTTCATCTGGCCGTCGGCCTGCACCCGGATGCGGCCACGCAGGCGGTTGAGCACCAGCGTCTGCTGCGTCTCGGCGAGGCCCAGCTCCCAGGGGGTGCCGGCGTGCTTGATGCTGCTCCAGGGGCTCGCGCCGGTGCCGCCGTCGTGGCCGGCGATCACCACGTGGTCGGCCTTGGCCTTCGCCACGCCCGCCGCGATGGTGCCCACGCCGACCTCCGAGACCAGCTTGACACTGATGTCGGCGCGCGGGTTGACGTTCTTGAGGTCGTGGATCAGCTGCGCGAGGTCCTCGATGCTGTAGATGTCGTGGTGCGGCGGCGGCGAGATCAGGCCCACGCCCGGCACCGAGTAGCGCAGCATCCCGATGTACTCGCTGACCTTGCCGCCCGGCAGCTGCCCGCCCTCGCCGGGCTTGGCCCCCTGCGCCATCTTGATCTGAATCTGGTCGGCGCTGGACAGGTACTCGGCGTTCACCCCGAAGCGGCCCGACGCCACCTGCTTGATGCGGCTCCTGAGGCTGTCGCCGTCCTGCAGTTCGTAGTCGGTGAGCAGGCGGCCCGCGCCCAGCACGTCACCCACGCGGGTGCCGGCCTGAATGCGCTCGCCGCGCAGCTCGGCGCGGTAGCGGGCCGGGTCCTCGCCGCCCTCGCCGGTGTTGCTCTTGCCCCCGATGCGGTTCATGGCGACGGCCAGGGTGGTGTGCGCCTCGGTGCTGATGGATCCGAGGCTCATGGCCCCGGTGGCGAAGCGCTTCACGATCTCGGAGGCCGGTTCCACTTCCTCCACTGGAATGGCCTGCGCGGGGTCCAGCCGGAACTCGAACAGCCCGCGCAGGGTCATGTGCCGCCGGCTCTGGTCGTTGATGATGCGGGCGTACTCGGCGTAGGTGTCGTAGCGGCCGCTGCGGACGCCGTGCTGCAGCTTGGCGATCGCGTCGGGTGTCCACATGTGCTCCTCGCCGCGCGCGCGCCACGCGTACTCGCCCCCAACGTCCAGCATGCTCTGCAGCAGCGGGTCGGTGCTGAAGGCGGCGCGGTGGACCCGCAGCCGCTCCTCGGCCACCTCGAACACCCCGATGCCCTCCACCTGGGTGGGCGTGCCGGTGAAGTAGCGGTCGATCAGCTCGCGGTTCAGGCCAATGGCCTCGAAGATCTGCGCCCCGCAGTAGCTCATGTAGGTGCTGATGCCCATCTTGGACATGATCTTGGACAGGCCCTTGCCGATCGCCTTGATGTAGTTGGAGATGGCCTTGTCGGCGCTGATCTCACCGAGCGGGTCGGTGTGCAGCTCGATCAGGGTTTCCAGCGCCAGGTACGGGTGGATCGCCTCGGCGCCGTAGCCGGCCAGCACCGCGAAGTGATGCACCTCGCGGGCGTCGCCGGTCTCCACGACCAGCCCCGCCAGCGTCCGCAGCCCCTCGCGCACGAGGTGGTGATGAATGGCCGACAGGGCCAGCAGCGAGGGAATCGCCACGTTGTCGCGGTCCATCCGGCGATCGGTGATGATCAGGATGGTGTGGCCGCCGCGGATGGCGTCCACCGCCTGGGCGCACAGCGAGGCCAGCCGCGCCTCCACACCCTCGCTGCCCCACTGCACCGGGTAGGTGATGTCCAGCTCATACGGCTTGAACTTGCCGCCGGTGCGCCGCTCGATGCCGCGCAGCCGCGCCATGTCGTCGAAGTTCAGGATCGGCTGCGCCACCTCCAGCCGGATCGGCGGGTTGACGGCGTTGATGTCCAGCAGGTTCGGCTTGGGGCCGATGAACGACACCAGGCTCATCACGATGTTCTCGCGGATCGGGTCGATGGGCGGGTTGGTCACCTGGGCGAACAGCTGCTTGAAGTAGCTGTACAGCGGCTTGTTGCGGCTGCTCAGCACTGCCAGCGGCGAGTCGTTGCCCATGCTCCCGATGCCCTCCTCGCCGAGCGCGGCCATCGGGGAGATCAGGAACTTGAGGTCCTCCTGGGTGTAGCCGAAGGCCTGCTGACGGTCCAGACGGCTCTCGCGAAAGCGGCCCACGTCGCCGCTCCCCTCCAGGGTGTCCAGGCGGATGCGGACGTTCTCGATCCACTGGCGGTAGGGCTTGGCGCCCGCGTACTGCGCCTTGAGCTCATCGTCCTCGATGATGCGCCCCTGCTCGAAGTCGATCAGGAACATGCGGCCCGGCTGCAGCCGCCACTTGCGCACCACCTTGTGCTCCGGAATCGGCAGCACGCCGCTCTCGGAGGCCAGCACCACCAGATCGTCGTTGGTGATCAGGTAGCGGGCCGGGCGCAGACCGTTGCGGTCCAGCGTGGCGCCCAGCTGACGGCCATCGGTGAAGACCATCGCGGCCGGGCCGTCCCAGGGCTCCATCATGGCCGCGTGGTACTCGTAGAAGGCGCGGCGGCGCTCGTCCATGCCGCCGTGCTGCTCCCAGGCCTCGGGAATCAGCATCATGGCGGCGTGCGCCATCGGGTAGCCGGAGAGGGTCAGCAGTTCCAGCGCGTTGTCGAAGGTGGCGGTGTCGGACTCGCCCTCGAAGCTGATCGGGTACAGCTTGTTCAGGTCGTCGCCCAGCACCGGGCTCTTCATCACGCCCTCGCGGGCGCGCATCCAGTTGAAGTTGCCCTTGACCGTGTTGATCTCGCCGTTGTGCGCCACCATGCGGTACGGGTGCGCCAGCGGCCATTCGGGGAAGGTGTTGGTGGAGAAGCGCTGGTGCACCAGCGCCAGCGCTGACACCACCGCAGGGTCCTGCAGGTCCAGGTAGTACTCGCCCACCTGGGTGGCCAGCAGCAGGCCCTTGTAGATCACGGTGCGGCAGCTCATGGACGGCACGTAGTACTCGCCGCCGTGCTTGAGCCGCAGATGCCGGATGGCGTTGCTGGCGCTGCGGCGAATCACGTACAGCTTGCGCTCCAGCGCGTCCGGCACCAGGATGTCCGGGCCGCGGCCCACGAACACCTGCCGGATGACCGGCTCCTTGGCGCGCACGGTGGGGCTCATCGGCATGTCGCGGTTGACCGGCACGTCGCGCCAGCCGAGCAGCACCTGTCCCTCGCGCTGGATGGCGCGTTCCAGCTCCTGTTCGCACGCCTGACGCGAGGCCTGTTCCTTGGGCAGGAAGATCATGCCCACGCCGTAATCGCCGGGCGGCGGCAGCGTCACGCCCTGCCGGGCCATCTCGCGACGATAGAACTCGTCCGGAATCTGGATCAGGATGCCGGCGCCGTCGCCCATCAGCGGGTCGGCGCCCACCGCGCCCCGGTGGTCCAGGTTCTCCAGGATTTTCAGACCCTGCTGGATGATGTGATGGGCACGCTGGCCCTTGATGTGGGCCACGAAGCCCACGCCGCAGGCGTCGTGCTCCTGAGCGGTATAGAGCCCGTGCTGGCGGGCCTGAGCGAGTTCAGCCGCCTGAACCTGCGGCTGAAGAGGGGCGGTGGGGCTGGGCGTGCTGGGCTTCTCCATGTGGCGCTCCGATCTCGCTTCCGCATCAAGCGTCTCTGAGCTGAACGATACATGCCCCTTTGCCCCCTTGCCGGAAGTTGTTTATGTGTTCCTGACACTAAAGGGGTACCGCCGCCAGATACCGTGCTTCATGAGACGGGCTGGGCTCGCTGGATCACGTGCTGGCGCGCATTCTTCCGGTGCGGATCTCGGCGACGCCAAACGCGGCCAGAGCGGATGCCCCCAATCAGGGGACCTCTCGCTCCGGCCGCTGTCGGGTGCCGGGTGTTACAGCGGCACCTGGGTGGCCTGTCCCGCCACGATGTACCACGTCACGAACAGCGAGGCCACGAAGGCGCCCGCATAGATGCGGCCGGTGTGCCGGGCGAAGTAGCTCATGAAGATGCCCAGCAGCGCCAGGATCGGCAGGAACTGGATGGCCACGATGACATTCAGCGGCTCACCGGCCGAGAACAGCGCGCCGCGGGCAAACAGGGTGCCGTACTCCACCAGCAGGAACAACAGGAATCCGCCGGCCATCAGCGCCACATTGACCAGCATGTTGTCGCGGCGGCTGCGGCGCATCTGACTGTGCAGCACGGTGGCGGCCATCAGGGTGTAGAGCGTGAACGGAATCAGGTAGCTCAGGAACATCCGGAACTGGCCGGTGTTCATCAGCTTCAGGCCCACGAACCAGAAGCGGTAATCCACCTTGAAGAAGAAGTCAGTGAGCGCCAGCGACAGGTAGCCCACCCCCACCGACGCCAGGGCCAGCAGGGCGGCCTTGCCCACCTCCGGCCCGGTGCGGTCTTCCGGCCCGCTCCGCCCGTCATCGGCCGCGCCGGAGGGCCGGGCCCGCGAGGTGGCGCGCCACACCAGGAACAGGATCAGGCTGATGACGGCGTTCAGGACGGCCCACAGCATGATCTCGTTGGTGATGGTCTGCGGCCACAGCCAGCCGGGCTTGATGATCCGGTCGGCGAGGTGGAAGAAAGGGAAGTAGGTGAACACCGGAATGGCCAGCATCAGCAGGGCGCCCACCCACCACGCGCCGCCCACCATGCCCCGCGGCTCGCCCGGCACGCGGTTCAGGCTGGCGAAGGTGCGGGTGTTGAGCAGCAGGCCGCCGGTCCCCAGCACCAGCAGCACGAAGCCGATCCAGCCGAGCGTGGTTCCGAATTCCTTCCAGGGCCAGATCTGGTTGCTGGCCGGGAGCGGCGTCCCGCCGGTCAGGGTCTGCTGGAACCAACGGACCGCGTCTCCGATGGCGGCGCGCGACAGGTGGTCGCCGGGGTGGGTGGTGGCTGGGGTGAACAGCATCCGGGCGGTGCCGGCCGCCACGTCGCCGTACATCCGGCCCGGCGTGATGGTCTCGGTGGTGCCGAAGACCTTCTTCAGTTTGTCGCTGCCGGTCACGTCCTGGGCGCGCGCCACGTTCCACATCAGCACCGAGAACTCGTCGTACCGGCTGTACACCAGGCCCAGATTGCGCGGGGCGGTGGGGGTGCCTTCCGGCGCAAAGCCGGACCCAGTTGACGACCCTTCCAGCACCATGCTCCTGTACCCGTCCGGGAAGGCGGCAGCGGCGTTCAGGATGGTCCAGCCACCCATCGAGTGACCCTCCAGGCCGATGTTGTTCTTGTCCACCACGTCCAGGCTGCGCAGGTAGGCCAGCCCGGCCGGGCCGCCAAAGCCGTTGGCAAACGCGGGCGCGTCCGAGTAGCCGTGGCCCGCCTGATCCATTGAGAGCACCACGTAGCCGCGCCGGGCGAACTCGATGGCGAAATCCGTCTGCACCTCGCGCGAGTTGATGTAGCCGTGCACCGCCAGGATGCCGGGGGCCGGTTTGGCCGCCGTGACGCCTCTGGGGATGTACAGCAGCGCGCTCAGCTGGTTGCCGTTGGCGCCCATGAAGCGCACGTCGCGCACCGCAATCGTGCGTCCGGCGGTCTGGGTCAGCGAGGCGATCAGCCCGCCCACCAGCACCAGCAGCACGCCCAGCCAGAACAAACCTGCGGGTCTTCTCACCATGTACCGTTCTTTCTCCTGCGTCAGGCAGGTCCGCTGGAAGGCCTGGCGGCCGGGCGCAGCAGACCCGCGCAGGCCTGCGCCGCTGCCACGTCACCGGAGCCAGCCACGGCCGGAAACCCCTACGACTCCTTGTGTTCCAGCTGATCTGACCATCTGTCGAACAGAATGTCAAGCCTTATGAACATCTGTTCATGACACCCGGCGCACTAGCACTGGACCGCCCCCGACACGGCTTGTAGTCTGTACGGGATAGCCGGCCTTCAGCAGCGGACGACCGCCCCAAACGAACGTGGGGCGGTTCCGCTGCGGGCCGTACGAAAGGGACGTATATGCCAGACCTGCAAGAGCACGATGTGGTGATTGTTTCTGCCGTAAGGAGCGCGATCGGCAGCCTGCGGGGCGGCCTGAGTGGCGTCCGGCCCGACGACCTGGCCGCTCAGCTGATCCGCGCCGCCGTGCAGCGCAGCGGCGTCGCCCCGGACCAGATCGAGGAGGTGATCCTCGGCTGCGCCAACCAGGCGGGCGAGGACAACCGCAACGTGGCGCGCATGGCCCTGCTGCTGGCCGGCCTGCCCGACACCATCGCCGGCCTGACCGTCAACCGGCTGTGCGCCAGTGGGCTCAGCGCCATCAACACCGCCGCCCGCGCCATCCGCAACGGGGACGGCGACGTGTACGTGGCGGGCGGAGTGGAGAGCATGACCCGCGCCCCGCTGGTGATGGCCAAGGGCGCGCAAGGGTTCGCCAGTGGCAACGTCACCGCCTACGACACCACCCTCGGCTGGCGCTTCCCCAACCCCGCGATGGAGGCGCTGTTTCCGCTGGAGGCGATGGGGCAGACGGCCGAGAACATCGTGGAGCGCAGCCGCGCCGGGCAGCTCGCGGGCGGCGAGATCACCCGCGAGGATCAGGACGCCTACGCGCTCGAGAGCCAGCGACGCGTCGCGGACGCCCTCCGCGCCGGGCACTTCCGGGAGCAGATCGTGCCGGTGGCGGTGCCGGGCAAGCGCGGCCCCACCGTGTTCGACACGGACGAACACCCCCGGGTGCGGGTGGACGGCGCGGAGGTGACCGTCACCACCGACGCGGCGACGCTGGCCGGGCTGAAACCGGCCTTCCGGGCGGGCGGCAGCGTGACGGCCGGGAACAGCAGTGGCCTGAACGACGGGGCGGCCGCCCTGGTGCTGATGAGTGCCAAGGCCGCGCGCGAGCAGGGGGTGCGGCCGCTGGCCCGCTGGGTGGGGGGTGCGGCGGCTGGGGTGGACCCGCGCGTGATGGGGCTGGGGCCGATTCCCGCCACCCGCAAGCTGCTGGCGCGCACCGGGCTGAGTGTGGCGGACCTGGATCTGGTGGAGTTGAACGAGGCGTTCGCGGCGCAGGCGGTGGCGTGCATCCGGGAGCTGCAGCTGGACCCGGCGCGGGTGAACGTGAGTGGCGGGGCGGTGGCGCTGGGCCATCCGCTGGGCATGAGCGGGGCGCGGCTGATCGTGTCGCTGACGCATGACCTGGCCCGCACCGGGGGCCGCTATGGCCTGGCCACCCTCTGCGTCGGCGTCGGTCAGGGTGAGGCCGCCCTCATCGAGCGGCTCTGACTGGTTTCGCCGTGGATCCGCTGCGCGAGCTGCTGCGGGCGACCTTTCAGGCCGCCGTGCAGGCCAGCCAGCCGGACCGGGTGCTGGCGAACCTGACGCTCCCGGAAGTGCGGGGCCGCACGGTGCTGGTCAGCGTGGGCAAGGCAGCGCCGGGCATGGCCGCCGCCGTGATGGGGCAGCTGCACGGCCCTGTCAGCGGCGTGGTGGTGGCGCCGCACGCCCAGGCCACCGGTTCGCTGCCGGGGCTGCACGTCCTCGGGGCAGGGCATCCGACGCCCGATGAGGGCAGCGTCCGGGCCGGCGCGGCGGTGCTGGACGCTGTGCGGGCACTCTCGCCGGACGACCTGCTGCTGTGCCTGATCTCCGGAGGGGCCTCGGCGCTGCTGTGTGCCCCGGCCGGCGTCACGCTGGACCAGAAGGCGGACCTGACCCGGCAGCTGCTCGCGTCCGGCGCAAGTATTCAGCAGATCAACGTGGTCCGCAAGCACCTCTCCCGCGTCAAGGGAGGGCAGCTGGCGCGGGCGGCGGCCCCAGCCCGTGTGGTCTCGCTGGTGCTGTCGGATGTGGTGGGCGACGATCTGTCGAGCATCGCCAGCGGCCCCACCGCGCCGGACCCCAGCAGCGACCGGGACGCCCTGGCAGTGCTGGAGGCCTTTGGGCTGCGGGCGCCGGAAGCCCGGGTCTGGCTGACCGAGGGGGCGGCCGGGCTGCACCCCGACACGCCCAAGCCGGACGACCCTCTATTTGAGCGGGTCACGCACCGGATCGTGGGGCGAAACCGCACGGCGCTGGAGGCGGCCGCAGCCCACCTGCAGCAGGCCGGATGGCCGGCCCGCATCTGGCGGGACGACGTGACCGGTCCGGCCCGGGAGGCAGCCCGGCAGCACGCCCAGCTGGCGAGGGAACTGGACCCCGGCGAGGCGCTGCTGAGCGGCGGCGAAACCACCACCGTGGTGCGACCCGGCGCAGGGCGCGGCGGACGGAACCTGGAATTTCTGCTGGCACTGGCGCTGGAGGATACCGGGGTGTACGCGCTGGCCGCCGACTCGGACGGCCTTGACGGCAGCAGCGACGCGGCCGGAGCAATCCTGACCCCCGACACCCTGGCCCGCGCGGCGCGGCTGGGCCTGGACGCCCGCGCGTCTCTGGACGGCAGCGACGCGCACGGCTTCTTCGGGCGGCTGGGCGACCTGATCCGCTGCGGCCCGACTGGCACCAACGTCAACGATGTGCGCTGCCTGCTGCGCGCGCCCAGCTGACCCCTCCGGATGGTGGGGATGCCGGCCCCGCCGTTCGCCCGGCGCGGCGGCCCGGGGGCCCGGCGCATCCTGGGGACATGACAAACACAACGATTCAGGATCTTTCTTCCGGGCTGGCCGACACGGTCGAAACCGCCAGCCGCAGCGTGGTGATGGTGCTGGGCGGCCGCCCCGTCAGCGGCACCGTGGTGGCTCCGGGCCAGGTGCTCACCGCCGCCCACGTGCTGCACGACGACGACGTGAAGGTGCGGACTGCCGATGGCCGCGAGCTGAGCGCCACCGTGGCCGGCCGCGACCCTGCCACCGATCTGGCCCTGCTGCGGGTGGACGGGCTGGACCTCGAACCGCTGGCGGCGGCCGGGGAGCTGCGGGTAGGTGAGCTGCTGCTGGCCGTGGGCCGGCCAACACACGGTGTCCAGGCCAGCCTGGGGCTGGTGCAGCGCCGGCCCGAACGCGGCTGGATGCCGGCCGGGGCCGAGCCGTTCCGCGGCGTGACCGGCGGAGCGCTGGTCAGCGCAGCCGGTCAGCTGGTGGGCGTGCTGAACGCCGGCGTGCAGCGCGGCACGCTGCTGGCGGTGCCGGTCGAGCGGGCCATGAAGGTGGCGGCGCTGCTGGCGCAGGACGGCCGGGTGCCGCGCGGGTACCTGGGCGTGGCGACCCAGCCGGTGCATTTCCCGGAAGAGCGGGAGCCACAGGTGCCTGGAGCTCAGGAGGAGCAGCGGCGTGGCCCCGGCCCGCGCGGCGACTTCGGTCCGCGTGGCGGTCCCCGTGGTCCGTGGGGCCGGGAGGGCGGGCCGCGCGGGCCCCGGCGTGGCCGGGTGGGCCTGACGGTGGTGCAGCTGGACGAGGGCAGCCCGGCTGCCCAGGCGGGTCTGCTGAAGGGCGACGTGCTGCTGGCCGTGGACGGTGACGCGATCCGTCATCCGCACGAACTGACGGCGCAGGTGCGGGAGCGGGCGGGCGAGGCCCTGACGCTGCGGGTGCTGCGCGGCGGCCAGGAACACGACGTGACGCTGACGGTGGGAGAGCGCTGAGCATGGCCCAGCCGGTACCATCCGGTATGGCGACCCGGGCGGCATCCGGCTCCTTCCCCACCGTGCAGGTCGCGGTGGGGTCCGGGCTGTTGCGGGCGGGGCTGCAGGCCCTGCTGACCCAGGCGGGGGTGCCGCTGGTGCTGTCCGGCGGCGAGGTGCTGCTGATTGACGACAGCTGGCTGCCGGACCCGGCCCTGGCCGGCACGCCGGGCGGGGTGGTGGCGCTCGGCTCGGTGGTGTGGGCCAGCCTGCTGCCGGAGCTGGTGGTGGGCGGCTGGGCGGCCCTGCCGGCCGACCCGGCTCCGGCCGAACTGCTGGCGGCGGTGCTGGGTGCGGCCGCGGGGCTGGCGGTGCTTCCGGCAGCCCTGGCGCGCCGCCTGGACAGCGAGCCGGACGACGAGCCGCTGGAGTTGCCGCTGGAGGAAGTCAGCCTAACTCCCCGCGAGCGGGAGGTGCTGCGCCTGCTGGCGGAGGGGCTGAGCAACAAACGGCTGGCACGCGCGCTGGGGGTGGCGGAAAGCACCGTGAAATTCCACGTGCAGGCGGTCTACAGCAAGCTGGAGGTGGCGAGCCGCACAGCCGCCGTCACCCGCGGCATCCAGCTGGGGCTGGTGAGCGTCTAAGGGCACGGGGAGCATACGGTTTCGAACGCCTGCAGCTGTGCACGGGGAAGCGTTGCGTGGGGGCCAGGTCGGAACCGTGGCTTTTGGGCCTTGCCTTTCCGATCATCGGCGGCCTCATCGAGCCCACTCGACGCCGCTCGTCACTCGTGCGGCGTGACTCAGAAGAGCAGCGCGAGTTCCACGAAGTACGCTGCCTCTGCGGGCGTCAGTCGCCCCGCCGGTCCATATCCCTCAGCAAAGGCCGCCTGATCGGCCCGTGTCAGGCCATGCATCGCCACCGCCACGTCGGAGCGCGGGTCACCGACCTCCGCGAACGACCAGTCGATCAGGCCCGTGACGCGCCCGCCCTCGGTCATCACATTGACCAGGAACAGATCACCGTGGATGAATGCCAGCGCGACGGGCGCGGGTGGCCGGTTCCGTCGCGGGTCGAACCGCGCCACGTCCGCCGCTGGGTTCAGGCGCCTCGCGGAGGCCAGCACCGTCTCCAGACAGTCGTGGCCACCTAAGCCAGGAGGGGGCGGCGTGGCGTGCAGCCGCGCCAAGTGTGCACCAAAGTTTGTGAGGAGCGCTGTGCGCCCCGCACGGTCGAGCTCGGCACCGAGCGCCGCCTCCAGGGTTATGCCGGGCAGGCGACGGGTCATAAGCCAGCCTTCCAGCCCGGCCGATGCGGCCCGCTCGAGGAACAGCAGGGGCTCAGGGGCCGGCACGCCCAGCGGGTGGACGGCACAGAGCGCGCGATGCTCGCGCCGGATCACCTCCAGGTGTGGTCCGACAGAGCGCTTGAGCACCACGGGGCGGCCGCTGGCGTCGAGCGCGAAGGCGACGCGGGAGGTGCGGCCCTGCCGCGGAGGCTCCTGAAGCGGCGTGTCGGCGGCGAGCATCGCCCGGACCTCATCCGGAAGGTCGGCGAGCGTCAGGGACACGGCGTACGGGCGCGGGGGCTCCATGCGCCCAGTATTCACGGGCGCGGCAGCAGAGCCAGCAGGAGCACACCTCACGTGTTGACCTCGCCCTGGACCCACTCCCCTTCCTGGCAGCCGCTAAGCTGACCGGATGCCCACGCCTGCCCGCCTGCTCGAACGTCTGTCCGCCATCGCCGCTTCCCTGGCCCGGACGGGCAAAGCACAAGCCCTGATCGGGCTCGGCTCGGTTGGACTGGAGCTGGAGCGGCTTGACGCCCATTCCGACCTGGACTTCTTCGTGATCGCGGAAGACGGACAGAAAGGCGCCCTCCTGGCGGACCTGTCGTGGATGACGGAGGCCGCCTCCGACGCCTACTTCTTTCAGAACACACCCGACGGGTACAAGTGGTTGTTCAGCGACGGCGTCTTCTGTGAATTCGCGGTGTTCGAACCGCCCGAGCTGGCCGGCATTCCCTTCGCACCGGGCCGGGTCGTCTGGAAGAAACCGGGGGTGCCCGAGACCATCGCGCTGCCGCTGGCCACATCTCACCACCCGGAAACTACCTTGGAGTGGGTGACCGGGGAGGCGCTGACCAACCTCCTGGTCGGGCTGCAACGGTATCGGCGCGGCGAGCGGCTGTCTGCCCTCCGCTTTGTCCAGGGGTACGCGCTGGACCGGGTGCTGCAGCTGATGGCCCGTCAGGAGGGCGGCGGTGCAGGCCAGCCGGACCCCTTCGCACCGGAACGTCGCCTGGAGCAACGCCATCCGGAAGCGGCGGCACTCCTGATGGCCTTTGCCCCCGGCTACCTGGGAACGCCCGACGCCGCGCTGGCCATGCTCGCGTGGCTGGAAGCCCACGTGACCGTCAACCCGGCCATCGCCGCCGCCATCCGGCAGGTGCATGCCGGGATTATGGCAGACCGAGCCTGACGGATCTGACGGCCACCGGCCGGGCAGAGCAACGCCCCTGCGGATCCCGCCTGCTCAAGGACATGAGCAACTGGGAGGCCACAGGGGCATAGAAGTTCATCTGGAGGGTCAGGCCACCGTTCTGACCCGGCTAGGTACGGTTGCTGGTGTCGGCGGCGTCGCGCAGAGCGTCACCGAAGAAGTTGAAGGCCAGGATGGTCACGAACAGGAACAGGCCCGGCAGCAGCAGCCAGGGGTACAGGTTGAGCGTCTGGAAGCCCTCGCGGCGGGCATCGGCCAGCAGCAGGCCCCAGCTGGTCATCGGTTCCTTGATGCCCAGGCCCAGGAAGCTCAGCGCGCTCTCGCCCAGGATGTAGCCGGGCAGCGAGAGGGTCGCCGTGACCAGCAGGAACGAGCTGAGGTTGGGCGTGATGTGCCGCAGGATCACCCGCAGGTCGCGCGCGCCGATGGCCTGCGCCGCCGACACGTACTCCACCTGCCGCAGCGACAGCACCTGCCCGCGCAGCACCCGCGCCAGTCCGGCCCAGCCGATCAGTGCCAGCACCGCCACGATGCCCAGGTACACCCAGGTGCTGGGCCAGCGCGCCGGAATCAGGGTGCTGAGCGCCAGCAGGATCGGCAGGCGCGGGAAGCTGAGCAGCACCTCCACCACCCGCTGAATCAGGTTGTCGATGACGCCGCCGTAGTAGCCGCTCAGGCCGCCCATCACAATGCCGATGGCGAACGACAGCAGCACCCCGATCAGGCCCACCGTCAGGCTGACCTGCCCGCCGACCAGCGTGCGCGAGAACAGGTCGCGGCCCAGCTGGTCGGTGCCGAAGGGGTAGTAGTTGCCGCCTTGCGCCCCGAACAGGTGCAGGTCGGTCTGAATGCCGAAGAAGCGGTACGGCTCGCCGTGCACGAACAGCCGCAGCGGCAGGGGATTGGCGCGGTCCTCCACGCTCTTGCGGGCGAACGTCACCGGGTCGCGCTTCTGGGTGAAGCCGTACACGAACGGCGTGCGCAGCCGCCCCTGGTACATCACATGGATCGCCTGGGGCGGCTGATACTCGCTGCCCTGGTGCTGGGTGGTGATGTTGTACGGCGACAGGAAGCCCGCGAACAGCGCGCTGAGGTACAGCACGATCAGCAGCCAGCCGCCCACCACGCCCATCCGTGACCGGCGGTAGCGCCGCCACGCCAGGCTGAGTGGCCCGGCGGCCCGCACCGGGCTGCCGTCCGGCACGGCGGTCATGCGTACCTCACGCGCGGGTCGGCCCACGCGAGCGCCACGTCGGCCAGCAGGTTCCCGATCAGCAGCAGGAAGGCGCTGAGCATCAGCAGCGTCAGCGCGGTGTACTGGTCCTTGTTCACCAGGCTGTCGTAGAGCAGCGGCCCGATGGTCGGCAGGTTCAGCACGATGCTGATGATGATGGTGCCGCTGATCAGGCTGGGCAGGCTCAGTCCCGCCAGGCTGATCAGCGGGTTGATGGCGTTGCGCACCGCGTGCTTCCACACCACCCGGTTGCTGGCCACGCCCTTGGCGCGGGCAGTGCGCACGTAGTCCTGGCCCAGCACGTCCAGCATGGAAGCGCGCATCTGGCGCATCAGGCCCGCCACGCCTTCCAGCCCCACCGCCAGCACCGGAATCCACAGGTGGTTGAGCAGGTCCAGCACCCGCGGCCAGCTCCACGGCACGCCGATGTACCGCGGGCTGAACAGGCCGCCCACGTTCTGCCCGCCGAACTTCAGCACCAGCGCCACCAGCAGCAGCGCGGCCAGAAAGTCCGGAATGGCCAGCCCCACGTACCCCAGCACGTTAGCCACCTGCGCGCCGGCGCTGTGGCGGCGAAAGGCGGTGTAGATGCCCAGCGGAATCGCCACCACCCAGCTGACCAGCAGGGTGATCAGCGCCACGAACACGGTCCAGCCGAGCAGCTCCCCGATCACCGTCACGACGGGGCGGTTCTGCAGGAAGCTGTAGCCGAAGTCCAGCCGGGTGATCACGCCCCACAGCCAGTGCAGGTACTGGATCACCGGCGGCTGGTCCAGGCCCAGCTGCCGTGAGATGGCGGCGGCCGTTTCGCGGGTGAAGCGCGGGTCTTCCAGGAACTGGTCGGTGAAGCTGCCGGGCTGCAGCTTGATCACGAAAAAGCACAGGGCGCTGATGATCAGCAGCGTGGGAATCATGCCGAGCACCCGGCGGATGACAAAGTTCAGCACACGGCCTCCTCCAGACACACAGGGCGGCAGCGGGCGGGGAGCTGGCACGCTCCCGACTCACCCGCTGCCGCAGAGAAGCGTCTTACTTCTGGTAGATCAGCGGGACCGGGTTGTACCCGGGGATCACGCCGAGGTTGTAGACGTAGTTGCCGTACTTGTTGCTGATCGCCCCGATGTTGTCGGGCTTCAGCAGCGGAATCACCGGCAGGTTGTGGGCGAACAACAGCTGCCAGCGGGTGTACAGCGCCTTGCGGGTGGCCGGGTTCGGCGACACGGCGGCCTGCTCGAAGATGTTGTAGATGTCCTTCTCCCACGGCTGCATGCGCGCCACGTTGGGCGTGCCGCCGTCCTGGGCCGGCTGCAGGCTGCGGTGCCAGTAGTACAGCGCCCCGCCCGGCTCCCAGATGGGCCGGCGCAGTTCCGGGTCCGGCTGGTCGCCGAAGGCGTGCAGAATCGCCTCGTAGTCGCCGCTCAGACCGGTGGACAGCAGGTTCTTGGCCAGGATGCCGCGCAGGTTCATCTTGACACCGATCTGCTTGAAGTCGTTCTGCAGGATGGTGGCGATGGCCGGGTAGGTGCTGCTGTCGGTGCCGTAGGTCAGGTCGAATTCCAGCGGCTTGCCGTTCGGCAGGGTCCGCACGCCGCCGCTGCCCACCTTGAGGCCCATCGCGTCCAGGGCGGCGCCGGCGGCCTTCAGGTCAAAGCTGCCCAGCGACGACTTGGTGTTGGCGTAGAAGGCGGTGTTGGCCGGCGCGACGCCGTGGCCCGGCAGGGTGGCCAGCCCGTTGTACACCGTGTCGATCAGGCGCGGGCGGTTGATGGCCGACTGGATGGCCGTGCGGAAGCGCAGGTCGCTGAAGACCTTGGCCAGCGCCGCATCCTTGGCGTCGAAGTTGAAGGCCAGGAACGGCGGGCTGCCGAACAGGGCGGTGCTGCGGATCACCTTGAAGGGGGCGCCCGCCACCTCCTTCTGCTTCAGGTCCGGGAACTGCGAGCCGCTGATGTTCAGCTGGTCGATGTTGCCGGCCAGGAACTGCGCCACCTGCTGCTGCGGGTCGCGGATGATCAGGAAGCTCAGGCTGTTGAGGTACGGCAGCTTGGTGCCCTTGGCGTCCACTTTCCAGTAGTTGGGGTTGCGCGTCAGGCTGACCTTCTGGCCGGCGGTGTAGCTGCTGAGCTTGAAGGGGCCGGTGCCGACCACCTCGGCCGGCGCCACGTTGGTGGGCCACGCGTTGTTGATGTCGGCGGCCTTCGCGCCGCCCTCCACGCTGTACTTCAGCAGCTTGTGCTTGGGCATGATGAAGTTGCGCATCTGCAGCAGGAAGGCGGGCGCCGGCTGGCTGAGGGTGGCCTGCACGGTGTTCTTGTCGAGCGCCTTGAACACGATCTTCTTGCCGTTCTGCATGAAGGTCGCGGCGTCACCGGCGCGCGCCTCGGGGTTCTCGATGATCTGGTCGTAGGTGAACACCACGTCGTCGGCCGTGAAGTCCTGGCCGTCACTCCATTTGGTGCCCTGACGCAGCTTGAAGGTGTAGGTCTTGCCGTCGGGGCTGACGGTCCAGCTCTCGGCCAGGGCGGGTTCCAGCTTGTAGGTGGAGAAGTTGAACTCCACCAGCCCGTCGAACAGCTGCTGCGAGATCAGGCCCAGGTTGTTGTCGATGGCGCCGTAGTAGTTGAGGCTCTGGGGGCTGTCCCCCAGGGCGAGCGTCATGTCGCCGCCGGTCTTGCCGGCGACCACGCCCAGTTTGTCGTACCCGCTCACCTTCTTCGGCGCGGCCAGAGCAGCGCTCAGCAGGGTGATGGCCGCGAGCGGCAGGGTCAGGTGGGCCAGGGTGCGCATCGGTCGCATAGCTTCTCCTTCGTACTCCTCAGGGGAATGACGGTACCAGCAGGGCTGTCTCTTCGGAAGTAATGCCCGTAGAGTAATACCACTTGCAGTCCAATTGCAAGCCATCGCCAGATTGGTCCTGAAGTGGTATGGTTGCAATTATGCGATCCTCGCTGCCCACCGTGCCCGGCGCCGACTGGGGCGCCGTTGTCGATGCCGGCAGCGCCACGCCCATCTACCTGCAGGTGGCGGCGGCGCTGGCCCGCAGCATCGAGCAGGGTCAGGTCCCGGTGGGCACCGCCCTGCCGGCCGAGCGCGAACTGGCCGCCCGGCTGGGCGTGTCGCGGGTCACGGTGCGGCAGGCGCTGGCCCGCCTGACCGAGCAGGGCCTGCTGGAGCGGCGCCAGGGCAGCGGCACCTTCGTGGCGCCAGCGCGCATTCAGCACCCGCTCTCGGAGCTGACCAGCTTCAGCACCGACATGGCCGCGCGCGGCGCCCACCCCGGCGCCCAGGTGTTGCAGTTCGAGTGTGTGCCGCCCACCGCGCTGGAAGCGATGACGCTGGCACTGTCGCCGGGCGAGCGGGTCTACCGGGTCCGGCGACTGCGGACCGCTGACCAGGAGCCGCTGGCGGTGGAGCAGAGCACCCTGCCGCAGCGGCTGGTGGGCGAGCTGGCGGCCCAGGACGTGCAGGACCACAGCCTGTATCAGCTGCTGGCCGACCGCCAGCTGTCCCTCCGGCGGGCCATCCGCAAGATCACGGCGGTCAGCGCCGACCCGGAGCAGGCGCGGCTGCTGCAGGTGCCGGTCGGGGCCGCGCTGCTGGCCACCGAACGGCTCAGCTGGGACGGGCAGGGCCGGCCGCTGGAGTTCGCCTCGGCGCATTATCGGGGCGACCGCTACGAATTCATGATGGAGCTGCAGGGCGGTCAGCCTTGAGTGCGGCCCGCGTCCTGGGCCTGATGAGCGGCACCAGCGCCGACGGCATCGACGCGGTCCTGCTGGAGCTGCCCGGCTGGCCCGCGCTGGGCAGTGGCGCCGCGTTTCCGGCGCTTCAGGGCGGGGGACCGCGCGGCCGGGTGGTGGCCCACACCTTCACCCCGTACCCGCCCGACCTGAGGGAGGCGGTGCTGGCGGCCATGCGCAGCGACAGTCACACAGCCGCGCTGACCCAGCTGCACTGGTGGCTGGGCGAGGCGCTGCTCGCCGCGGCAGCCCCGCTGGCCGCGTCTGCCGACCTGATTGCCATGCACGGCCAGACGGTGCAACACCAGCCGCGGGTGGACCCGGCCGTCGGCTGGGGGCGGCCCGCCACGCTGCAGCTGGGCGAGGCGGCGGTGGTGGCGCAGGGCACCGGCCGGCCAGTGGTGGCCAACTTCCGGGCGGCGGATGTGGCCGCCGGCGGGCAGGGCGCCCCGCTGGTCCCCTACGCCGACTGGGCGCTCCTCTCGGAGGCCGGCATGCGCCGCAGCGTCCATAATCTGGGCGGCATCAGCAACCTCACCTACCTGCCGGGCCTGGACCCGGCCGGGGTGCTGGCCTTCGACACCGGCCCGGCCAACTGCCTGATGGATGAGGCGGCCCAGCGGGCGGGCCTGACCTGCGACGAGGGCGGACACCTGGCCCGGCAGGGCACCGTGCACCAGCCCACCCTGGAGGCCTGGCTGGAGCACCCGGAGTTCCTGCGGCCGCCACCCAAATCCACCGGCCGCGAGACGTGGCGGCTGGACCGGCTGCCGGCCCCAGTCGTCCTCAGCGTGCCGGACCTGGCGGCCACCGCCACCGCCTTCACCGCCCACAGCATTGCCGCCGCGTACCAGCGCTGGGTGCTGCCGCTGGGTCTGGACGAGGTGGTGGTGGCCGGCGGCGGCGCCCGCAACCCGGAGCTGATGCGGCAGCTGGCCGCCGCGCTGGACCCGGTGCCGCTGCGCACCTTCGCGGAGCTCGGCTGGGACCGGGCCGGCTTCAGCGACAGCACCCGCGAGGCCGCCGCCTTCGCGTTTCTCGGCTACGCCCGCGCCCAGCGCTGGCCCAACACCCTGCCCCATACCACCGGCGCACGCTCAGCGGTGCTGGCCGGCACCCTCGCGGAGGACGCGCATGCCTGAGTTCAGACCCACCGAAGCGGTTCACCCGCTGCACCACGACCTTGACCAGCTGGACAGTGCCAGCATCGTCACCGCCCTGATTGAGGACCAGCATCAGGCAGTGCAGGCGGTGCAGCGGGCCGGACCCGCGCTGGCCCGGGCGGCCGAACTGGCCAGCGAACGGCTGGCCCAGGGCGGGCGCCTGATCTATGTGGGGGCCGGCACCAGCGGCCGGCTGGGCCTGCTGGACGCCACCGAGCTGACGCCCACCTTCTCGTGGCCACCGGAACGGGCGCTGACGCTGCTGGCTGGCGGCCTGGGGGCCGTGACCCGCGCGGTGGAGGGCGCCGAGGACGACATGCGGGCGGGCCGCGACGACCTGCAGGCGCTCAGCCCCACCCCGAACGACGTGGTAATCGGGGTGGCGGCCAGCGGCACCACCCCGTACGTGCTGGCCGCACTCGAACTGGCCCGGCAGCGCGGCGCCCTGACCATCGGCATCGCCAACAATCCCGGCACGCCGCTGCTGACCGTGCCGCACTGCGCGGTGCTGCTGGACACCGGCCCGGAGGTGATCAGCGGCAGCACCCGCCTGAAGGCCGGCACCAGCCAGAAAATCGCGCTCAACACGCTCTCCAGCACCATCATGGTGCGGCTGGGCAAGGTGCTGGGCAACCTGATGGTGGACCTGCAGGCCACCAATCTGAAGCTGCAGCAGCGGGCGCTGAGGCTAGTGATGATCGCCACCGGCGCCAGCGAAGCGGACGCCAGCCAGGCGCTGCTGCAGGCCAGCGGGCGGGTCAAGACCGCCATCGTGATGCTGGGCCGGCAGGTGAGCCTGGACGAGGCCGAGCGGCGGCTGGAAACGCACCACGGCCGCGCCCGCGCCGCGCTGGAGGCCGAGTGAACGCCCCGCTCGACCCGGCCCGCCGGCTGCTGGAGGCGGCGATGGCCCAGGGGCTGCCGGGCGCGGCGCTGGGCGTGGTATGGCGCGGCGGTGAACGGCAGACGCTGGTGCTGGGGCAGGCGCAGCGGGTGCCGGAGCCGCTGCCGCTGGACGCCGGCATGTCCTGGGACCTGGCCAGCCTGACCAAGCCGCTGTTCACCGCGCGGGCGGTGCTGCTGGCCCTGCAGGACGGCCTGCTGGACCTGGACGATCCGCTCTCGGACTTCCTGCCGGAACTGGCCTGGATGCAGGACACCCCGCTGCGGCAGCGCACCCTGCGCCAGCTGATGACCCACACCAGCGGCCTGCCCGCCTGGGCGCCGATGTACACCTGGGGCGACGTGTCGCTGATCCGCGCGCGGCTGCTGCAGGAAGCGTGGCCGCTGGGCGAGCCGGTCTACAGCGACCTGAACTACATCCTGCTGGGGCTGGTGCTGGAGCGGGTGCGCGGCGTGCCGCTGCGCGACTTCCCGATGCCGGACGGCTTCACGGCGGCCCCGGACCCGCAGCGCAGCGTAACAACAGAGCACTGCGCCTGGCGGGACCGCCTGCTGCGCGGTGAGGTCCACGACGAGAACGCCGCCGCGCTGGGCGGGCTGCCGGGCCACGCCGGGCTGTTCGGGACGCTGGACGGGGTGCTGGATCAGGCACAGGCGCTGCTGGAGGGCCGCTGGCTGTCCCGGGCCGCCACCGAGCTGGCCACACGGCCACAGACGGAGGGGCGTACCCTGGTGTTCGTGCGCGACCAGCCGGGCTGGAGCGGCGGCAGCCTGTGTACGCCCGGCGCCTACGGGCACACCGGCTTCACCGGCACCGGCCTGTGGGTGGACCCCGGCCACGACCGCGCCTGGGTGCTGCTCACCAGCCGGGTGCATCCGTCCCGGCACACCAGCATCGACATTCAACGGCTGCGGCGGGCCGTGGGCAACACGGTGCAGGCCATGGACCCGGCTTGAGCGGGGTCGCGCCCGTGGCCTTCTTCAGCCGCTGTGCTGCTGCCAGTACCGGTTGCTGTACCGCTGGCGGTCGCGGGTGACCAGCAGGCAGCCCACCCCGGTCAGCTGATCCGCGAGGCGCAGGCTCTCTTCCGGGGTCAGCACGCTGAAGGCGGTGGCCAGCACGTCGGCGGTGGCGCTGTCGCGCGCCAGCACCGACGCGCCCACCACCCACGTGACCGGCTGGCCGCTGCGGGGGTCGAGCACGTGCGAGTGGCGTTCTCCCCGAATGGTGTAGCCGCGCCAGGTGTCGCCGCTGGTGGCCACCCCCTGACCGCTGATCTGCAGGTGAGCGGCCGGGGGGGCATTGTCGGCGCGGGTCAACGGGTCGGCGACGGCCACACGCAGGTGGTCGTCGCCCAGGTGACGCAGGTCGCCGCCGATGTTCACCAGCACCGCGCGAACGCCCGGCTGCCGGTAGGCGGCCTCCGCCGCCCGGTCCACGATCTGCCCCTTGGCATGCGCATTGAAGTTCAGCGTCAGGTCACTCAGGCGGGTGGCCGCCCGCCGGTCTGCCCGCACCCGGTAGGCGGGCGCCTGCAGCCGGTTCACCAGCTGTTCCAGCTCGGCCGGGTCCGGCACGGTGCCGCGCTGCTCCGCCTCGGCCCAGACCCGGCCCAGTGCGTCGGCGCCGGGGTGGTAGGCGCCGCCGGTCTCCCGGGTCCAGTCCAGGCTCTGGGCCAGCAGTTCGCCCAGGTCCGGCGACACCGGCTGCTCCACGCCCAGGGTGGCCTGCCAGCGGTTCAGCTCGCTGGCCGGGTCAAAGCGGCTGAACACCTGCTCCAGCCGGTCAATTTCATCCAGCAGCGCCTGTTCCGCCACCTTCGCCTGGACCGCCGTTTCGGCCCGCACCCGCAGCTCCAGCGAGGTGCCCAGCACCCGTTCGTAGTGCGTGGTGTACCAGCGCGGCCGCCCGGCCCGCTCGTCCAGCCAGCGGCCCACGCGACGCAGGACGGCGGCCAGCGGGGTGGCGGTCACCGGACGGCCCGGCGGTGAAGATGGAGGCGGCGGTTCAGGGCCGTAGTCTCACGCCGTCACATGAAGGTCCGTCGAAGATCTGATGAGATGACCGGCACAGCGGGGCCGGACAGCGGTCAGAGGGCGCGGTGAACGTGATGCCACGACGACCAGATGCGGCCGCCCGCGCGCAGGTAAAAGTCCGGCAGGCGGGTCCAGTCCACCCCCATCACCTGCACGCCCCGTTCGCGCAGGTGCGCGGCGCAGGCCAGGAAGAAGCCCCATCCGAGCCCCTCCCCGCGCCGCGCCTCCGCAATGCCGAACGGTCCAAGGCCGCCGGTCCGCGCCGTGTCCGGCAGGCCCTGCGCCGCCCGCAGGCCACCGGGGTACAGGCAGGACGGCAGGATGGCCGGATCGTCCTCGGTGCCTGTCAGCGCGAACCCGATCAGCTGGCCGCCGTCCAGCAGCGTCAGAATCTGCAGCGGATTCTGGTCCGCGATGCGCCCCAGATCACTGCCCCAACGGGCCGAGAACGAGGCTGCGAACGCCTGGGCCTGCTGCACCAGGTCCGGCGAGGTGGCCGGCTGGAGGTGCATGCTCGCCGGCAGGCGCGCAGCGGGCAGCTCGGCCGGCAGCAGCGCCAGGTCATGGCTCACGTCGCCGTCAAACTGATAGCCGCGCCGCTCGAAGTAAGCGGCCGCCTGCGCCGGGACGCCGGGAAAGAAATGCAGGTGCTCGGCTCCCGGCACGATGGTGCGGTGCCCGGCCTGCCTCAGCCGGTGCTCGGCCTCGGCCAGCAGGCCCGCGCCCACGCCTCTGCCCTGCTGCTCCGGGTGCACCAGCAGGGCGCGCAGGTGACCGCGCTCCTGGCCCGCCACCGAGCGCAGCGCCGCCCAGCCGACCAGCTGTCCGTCCAGCCGCAGCCACAGCTGAGGGTCTGAAGCGTCCAGCCGGGCCCTCAGACCCGCCGGATGCACCGGGTGGGACGGGAAGGCCGCGTGCCACAGGGCCAGGATCTCGTCGGGGGTGGGGGCCGGACCGCTCATCAGACCGGGGGTGGAGTCAGGGGGCAGCATGGCCGGAGCATAGCCCACCCCGGCCAGCCGAGCCGCTACGCTGGAGCGCATGACCAAGGTGACGCCGTCCGGCTGGGTGCTGGGCGTGGATGGAGGGGGCAGCCACACCCGGGCGGCGCTGGCCGCGCCGGATGGCCATGTGCAGGGGCCCTGGACCGTGGGCGGGAGCAATCCCAACGATCAGCCGCGCTGGGCCGAGCATCTCACCGAGCTGCTGCGTCCGCTGCTGGAGGCCACGCCGGACCTGCAGGCCGCCACGCTGGGACTCGCCGGGTACGGCGAACTGGCCCCCGGCCGGGCGGCCACCGAGCAGCTGCTGGCGGGCCTGCTGCCGGAGGCGCTGCCTCGCGAGCTCCTCAACGACGTGCAGATCGCCCACTTTGGTGCTCTGGGAGGGGGTCCTGGCGTGCTGCTGCTGGCCGGTACCGGCTCCATCGCCTGGGGCCGCGACGGGGCCGGGCAGGAGCGGCGGGTGGGCGGCTGGGGGTTCTCTTTTGGTGATGAGGGCAGCGGCGCGTGGCTGGGCCGCGAGGCGCTGGGGCTGATCAGCCGCACCCTGGATGGCCGCGCCGACGCGCAGGCGCTGACCACGGCCCTGCTCGCGGCCCTCGGGCTGGAGCGGGACCCCGCGTACCTCACCCGGCCGCTGCTCGGCTGGGTGCAGGCCCAGGCGCACCCACGCTCTGCCATTGCTCAGCTGGCCCGGCCACTGGCCGACCTCGCCGCGCAGGGCGATCCGGACGCCCTGGCGCTGCTGGAGCGGGCGGGCCAGCAGCTGGCCGCCCATGTGCGGGCATGTGCCGCCGCGCTCCGGCTGGACGTCCCCGCCCGCTGGAGCGCCGCTGGGAGCGTGGCGACCAGCCCCCTGGTGCTGGACGCCACCGAGCGGGCGCTGCCGGAGTTCGAGCGGGTGCCGCCGCTGCTGCCGCCGCTGGGCGGGGCCCTGCTGCGGGCGGCCGGGCTGGCCGGCTGGCCGGTGCCCGACCGCTGGACCACGGAAGTGGCCCGGCAGCTCAGTGGGGCGACGGCCGGGAGCAGCTGAGCTGCGCCGTCCGGGTCGGTGGCATCTGTTCAGGGCGCCAGATACCCGAGCTGAAGCGCCGGGGCGTGGGCAGCGTCCTCGGCGGTGCCGAACTCGGCAAACCCGTAGGCCCCGGGCACCCCGTCACGGCCGAAGCGCAGCCGGTACTGCGTCCGCCCACCGGACGCGGCCGGGTCCTGCAGGTCGGCCCGAACGGCGGCCGTTACGTCCGCCTGCCGCGCCCCCAGCGCGGCATCCTTCGAGAAGGCCGGGCTGACCACGTCCAGCACTGGCGCCGAAAAACTCTTGATGTTCAGGCGGTCTCCGTACCGCACGTGCTCCAGCACCAGCTGTTCCGGGGCGGTGGACATGTCGGTGTACGCGCTGGCTGGATACACCAACGTCTGCTGCAGCGTCAGGGCGGCGGACGACACGTCTTCCGGAAGCAGGCCCGGTGGCAGGCTCGACAGATCGAAGCTGAAGAACCCGCGGACGGAGACGGTGACGTAGCCGCTGGGGGCTATGTCGCTCATGCCGCCGACCCGGGCGGATGTCCCTCCGGTAACCCCATTGGAATAGGCCGCTTCTTGGTCAGAGGTGTAGCCGTCCAGGGCCGCCTGGCCATTCAGCGTGGTGGTGTACCGCCGGGCGGTCCGGAAGCTTGAGGTCGTCTCGGCCAGCTTCCCGCCGCCCTGGGCCTGTGCACTCGCGCCAATCAGGAAGGTGTAGGTCACGGGGGCGGCGGGGGCTGCCGCGTAGCTGAGCGGCCCTTTGGGGTCCACGGTCACCAGGGTGCTGTTGGCGTTCCAGACAAAGGCCACCTGATCGCGGCGCAGGCCGTCAGCGAACGACACATAGGCGGCCTCGACCGAAGCCCGGTCCATCGGCTGGCTGAAGCTGATCCGGATGTTCGCATCGTCGCGGACACCCACGGCGCCGCTGGCCGGCACGATGGCCAGGATTTCCGGCCGCGCAGAGCCGCCGGACGGCCCACCCGTGCCGCATGCAGTGAATACGAAGGCCAGCAGGGCGAACCCCGTCACTGTTGTGCGTCTCATCGGACATCCTTTGGGCCGGGAGGCGGCCCCTTCCCGTGGCGGATGGGATCAGATGCATGACGATGCAGGGAACAGGCCGCCCGGTCCCCACATGACGGGCGGTACACACAACGGCCGGGTGGTGCGGCTTCAGCGTACACCCGGGGAGCACGTGGGGCGGGCAGGTTCCCACGTTCCCGGCCCTCACTCGCCCGGAGGACGCACCATCGAACCATGCGCCCATTTCCTGGCAGGATGAAGGTGCGGCGGCAATGCACCTTCATCGACGGAGGACACACCTCCGCCCGGTCGCCAGACATACCCCGCCTCCAACCTTTTCTTCCACCAGCGTGGCCCCAGGAGCACCCGAATGGATATTGTGGACGCACAGGTACATTTCAATCTGCTGGGCAGCCTGGACACCGGGGTGGCCGCCATGGACGCCGTGGGCGTGAAGGCGCTGGTCTACGACGAGTACTGGGCCTTTGACGAGCAGTCCCGCATCCTGCCGGGCTACGAACTGCCGAACGGCGCATTCCGACATGTGTATCCACTGGCGGAGGCCGCCGCCCTTCAATTCCCGGAACGCTTCGCCTACCTGATCCGGGTGGACCGCCGTGACCCGGACCTGGACGCCCTGATCGGCAGCGTCGGGCGGGTGCCTCAGCGCAAGGCGCTGCGGGTGGTGCCCTGGACCCCGGAAGGCTTCGAGCAGTTTGCGGCCGGAGCGGACGCCCCGGTGTTCACGTCGGCCCAGCGGCACGGGGTGCCGGTGTTCGTGCTGCTGCCGGGCCGCACGCGGCTGCTCCATCCGTACCTGAGGTTGGCACCGGATGTTCCGGTCATTGTGGACCACTGCGGCGTCGAGCTGCGCCCTGGCCGCCTGCACGATGACCGGCTGTCGGGCTTCGACGACGTGCTGGCCCTGGCCGAGTACCCGAACGTCTTCCTGAAATGGAGCCACGCGCCACGCCTGTCTGCCGGCTCCTACCCCTACGAAGACGTGCTGGACATGCTGCTGCGCGTTCTGGAGGCCTTCGGGCCGCAGCGGGTGATGTGGGGCAGCGACTGCACCCAGGCCACCGACCATCACACCTGGGCCGAGTCGCTGTACACCATCCGCGACACCCCGAACCTCTCGCAGGACGAGAAGGCCTGGGTGCTGGGGGGCAGCCTGCGCTCGGCGCTGCGCTGGCCCGCACCACACCTAAACGAAAAATGAACCAGGCACAGCGGCTCACCATGGACAATGAGGGATGCCGCGCCCCCGTGTACCGGAGCCGCGCGCCACACCACGGTGTCCACCTTCACGTTCTCGCGCTGGGAGTCCAATGACCGGAGTCAGGCCACGGCATACCTCATCACCACCACGGCGGGTGCGGACCGCGCCGGATCCCGCCCGATGAACGAGGTGCGCTATTTCATCATCACCCGGCTGGACCCGGAAGACGGGACGCCGCTGCACGCTCAGGAGCAGCCGCAGCAGAACTTTGTGCGGCCGGAGCTGGCGCTGGCCTTCAGCAAGGTCAAGGGCTTCGATCAGCAGCGCCTGCCGGACGGCACCCCGGCGCTGCGGGTGCAGGAGGGCCGCCTGACCATCTGCGAAACCCTGGAGGAGGCCGAACAGCTGGAGGTGCAGGAGCGCAAGCAGCGGCTGATCTCGGCGGCCCGCGCCAAGCTCACGCCGGAAGAACGCGAGGCGCTGGGGCTGTAAGCCCTGCGCCCCTCCTGCGGTCAGCCCAGGCGGCGGATGCGGCGCACCTGACTTTCAAAGTCGTTGAGCTGTACATTCACCCCCGCGTGCATCCAGGCGGCGCCGCTGAGCGGCTCCGGCTCCCCCTCGACCTCATACAGGGCGTCCGCGTCCAGGCCACGCAGGTACAGCGGCGGCAGGATGGTCGGCCGCGCCATGTGGGTCCGGAAGGCGAACAGCACCCCTTCCGAGCGGTCCTTGCTGACGTACTGCACCGCGCTGAAGGGCGCGTGCTGGGCCGAACGCAGCCGGTACTGGTCACCGAACTGAATGACGTGGCGCACTTCCTTGTACAGCGCCACCAGCAGGGTGGCCTGCTCGCGTTCCTGCTCGCTCCAGTGCAGCAGGTGGCCGCCCAGCCCCAGGCTGCCGAGCATGCTGACGTGAAAGCGGAACTCCAGCGGCAGCCGCCCCCGGTCCGCGTCTGTCACCCAGGCTTCCATGGTGCTGGCCGGGAACACCTGCGAGTAGCCGTCCTGAATGCTCAGCCGGGCGGCGGCGTGGGTGTTGTCGCTCACCCACACCTGATCGGCCAGCCGCAGGATGCCCAGGTCAGCGCGGCCGCCACCGCCAGAGCAGCTCTGCCACACCACCTGTGGATGCCGCCCCTTCAGGGTGCCCCACAGCCCGTACAGGCCCTCCACGTAGCGCACCCACAGCTCGCGCTGGTCACGCGGCGCGTCCGGCCAGCCGGCCTCGCTGACGTTACGGTTCATGTCCCACTTGATGAAGCGGATGTCATGCTCGGAGAGCAGCCGGTCCAGCGTCTCCAGCAGGTACGTCTGCACCTCCGGCATCGCCAGGTTCAGGATCAGCTGGTTGCGCGCCTCGGTGCGCTGGCGCTCCGGGAAGTGGATCACCCACTCGGGATGCGCGCGGTACAACTCGCTGTCGGGGTTGACCATTTCCGGCTCGATCCACAGCCCGAAATCCATGCCCAGCGCCTTGACCCGTTCGATCAGCGGCGTCAGGCCATTGGGGAACTTCGTTGTGTCCGGCCACCAGTCGCCCAGCCCGGCGTTGTCCGAGGTGCGGCCGTGGAACCAGCCGTCGTCCATCACGAACAGCTCCACACCCAGTGCGGCGGCCCGCTCGGCCAGCTGCGCCTGCGACGGCTCGTCCACGTTGAAGAAGGTGGCTTCCCAGCTGTTGTACAGCACCTTGCGGGTGTGCTGGGGGTTGGGCACCACCTCGGCCCGGATGTGGTCGTGCAGCGCCCGGCTGGCCGCCCCGAAGCCGTGGGCGGTGTAGCCGGCCAGGCTCGGCGGCGTCACAAACTGCTCTCCGGCGTCCAGCTGCCACACGAAGTCCCAGTCGTTGAGGCCCAGGCTCAGCCGGGTGGTGCCAAAGTCGGTCACCTCGGCGGCCAGCTTCCAGTTGCCGCTCCACGCCAGCACCCCGAACCACACCTCGCCCGCGTCCTCCTGCGCGTGGCCGTCATCCAGCGCGAACCAGGGGTTGTGGTGGTGGCTGGTGGTCAGGCGGCGGCTCTCCAGCACCTTGACGCCCTGGGTGAGTGGCTCGCGGTGCAGCCGGAACTCGTCGAACCAGCGGCCCGACAGGTGAGAGAGCCGGTAGTCGCGGTGCGGCGGCACGTGCCACTGCGCCGACATCACCGTGTCCAGCTGCACCGTCCCGCTGCCGGCGTTGCGCACCGTCACCCAGCGCTCGATCAGGTCAACGGCCTCGTGGGCGCGGTAGTGCAGCGTCACCTCCAGCGGATAGGCGGCGTCCTGCAGGTGCAGCCGCAGCTCTGCCCTCTCCTGCTCGGCACGCACGTAGCGCAGCTCCAGTTCACGGGTGCCGCCGGGCAGCGTCACCTTCAGGCCCGGCCAGTTGTAGCGCGCTCCGCCGTGCGCCGGGTACTCCTCCGGCACCAGATGCGCCGGCGGGTTGAACGAGGCCCACTCCAGCACCGGCTGGGGGCGCGGGTAGTCTTCCGCGCGCGGCAGCCGGGGCCCCCAGTAGGTGTGCACCACCCGCCCGTCCGGGTCCAGGCCCAGCGTGTAGGCGGTGCGGTGGGTGGTCAGCACCCAGAAGGGGGCGGAGGAAAGCTCGTTCAAGGTCAGTCTCCTGCGGGAAGATGGGCGGAGGTCAGGGCGGTAAACTGCGGCAGCCAGTGGGCCTCGGCCTGCAGCAGCTCGTCCGTCATGGCCCGGATCTGGTCCAGGGTCAGCAGCGCCCCGGTCAACGGGTCAAGCGCCATGGCATGGTACACGTGCTGCACGTCGCCGGTGAGCGCGGCCTCCACCGCCAGCTCCTGAACCGCCACGTTGCTGCGGTTCAGGGCGGCCAGCTGCGGCGGCAGGCTCCCCAGCGGCGTGGGCTGCACGCCGTTGCCGTCCACCAGACACGCCACCTCCACCGAGCAGCCGTCCGGCAGGTTGCGGATCAGGCCGCGGTTCGGCACGTTGCCGTAGATCACCGCCGGCTGGTTGGTCTGCATGGCGTTCAGGATCACCGCTCCGTACTCGACCGAAGGGCGCAGTTCGGTCAGCAGCCGGGCCATCATGCCGTGCTGGTCGTCACCCGCGTTGCGGCGGCAGATCTCGTAGTAGTCCCAGCGGTACGGCAGCACCTCGCGGGTGGTCTCCGCATCCTTGCGGAAATACGGCAGGTACTCGCTGGCGTGGTGGCTCGACTCGGTGTGGAAGTACCCGAAATAGTCCATGATGCTGGTCCGCACCCGCTCCTGGCCGCCCTCGTACACGCTGGGGCGGTAGGCGCGGTCGCTGTGGTTGCCACGGTCCTCGACAATTTCCGGGTCCGGACGCCGCTCCAGGTGCTGCTCGCGCATCAGCTCCCGCAGGCGCGGGTACACGTCCTGGCCATTGTGGTGCAGCTCCAGCAGCCACGCCTGATGGTTGATGCCGGCGCTGCGAAAGCGCAGTTCGCGGTGCGGAATGCCCAGCACCTGCGCCAGCATCCAGGTGGTGCCCTGCACGCTGTGACACAGCCCCACCGTCTTCACCCCCAGCCGCGACAGGTACCAGCAGCTCATCGCCATCGGGTTGGCGTAGTTGATCAGCAGGGCCTCCGGGCACAGCTCGTGCATGTCCTGTGCGATGCGGCGGTAGGCTTCAGCGCTGCGCAGGAAGCGCATCACGCCGCCCGGCCCCAGCGTGTCCCCCACCGTCTGGTCCAGGCCGTAGCGCCTCGGAATCGTCACGTCCAGCTCGTAGGCGTCCAGGCCGCCCACCTGGAAGGTGACGATCACGGCGTCGGCGCCGCGCAGGGCCTCGCGCTGATCGGTGCCGGCCTTAACCTGCGCCGGGAAACCATAATGCTGCACCAGCGTCCGCACGTTGCCTTCCGTCACGGCCAGCCGCGCGGCGTCGATGTCCATCAGGTGAATGGTGCTCGCCTGCAGCGCCGGGAAACTCAGCATGTCCGCCACCAGCCGCAGCGGAAACACCTGCCCGCCGGCTCCGATGATCGCAATCTTCATACGCTCCACTCCTTGACCTGCTCCCTGACGCCCAACGCTGCCGCGCCCAGCAGGCTGGCCGTCTCGAAGAGCGTGGTCTGCACGCACGGGACGCTCACCCCCTGCTGCAGCGGCCCGATGAACAGCTCCCAGGCCCGCGACACATTGCCGCCCACCACCACCGTCTCCGGCTGAAAGCGCTGCACCCACGGCGACAGCACCTCCCCCAGTCGCTCACCGAAGCTCTGGAATACCTGCCGGGCGCGGGGGTCACCCTGCCCGGCGAGCGCCGCGATCTCGGCCACCGTGCACTCCTCGCCGCTGAGGCGCTGGTACTCCCGGACCAGGGCCACGCTCGACAGGGCGGTTTCGGCGTCGGCGTCCCGGTACGGGACCCGGTTGAGCTCGCCCTCCGGCGGCACCTCCGGCCCGTCGGTCACCACCCGCCCGTCCACCACAAAGCCGGACCCGATGCCGGTGCCGAGCGTGATGCCCATCACGCGCGCCCGGCCCTGCGCCGCGCCGCCCCACCACTCGCCCAGCACGAACAGGTCGGCGTCGTTGCCAAACTGCAGCGGCAGGCCCGCCAGCGGGGTGCCCTGCCAGCGCCGGGTCAGTTCCTCGCGGACGCTCACGTTCAGCAGCGCCAGAAACTTGTGGGTCATGTGCGACACGCCCAGTTCCATATCGAAGGGGTGAGGCATCGCCACACCCACCCGCAGCGGCGCGCCGCCCGGCAGGCAGGCGGCCAGCGCGGCCTGCGCCCAGCCGTCTAGCAGGGTGGTGGCGGCTTCGGCGTGGCTGAGGTGTCGGCGCACCGGGTCGCCCAGCAGGCGGTGCTGCTGCAGGTCCACGGCGGCGGCCGTCACGTGGCTTCCGCCGATGTCGAGCGCGAGGGCATAGGTCATGGGCCCCATTACACTCGACATCGCACGGTCAGGTCCAGCCGGACCCGGCACCGGGATGAAGGGAAGGCAAGGCGAGCATGTCCCCTGTCGGGCCGACCCGAAGGGGAGGTCAGCCTGACGGGGCACTCAGCAGATCCCTCGGTCCTGGAGCGCACCCAGGCCCGGTTCCCAGCGGACAGGCCCGCTCAGCAGCCGATGTTGGTGCCGAAGTAACGCTTGCTGAGGGCCGCGTAGCTGCCGTCGCGGATCAGCTGACTCAGCGCGCCGTTCACCGCCTGCCGCAACTCCGAGTTGCCCTTCTGGTACGCCACGGCGATCTGCTCCTTCCAGAGCGTTTCCCCGATGATCAGGTTGGCTTTGGAGTACGTCTTGACCGCACCCAGCGCCGCGAACCGGTCGGTGGCGATGGCGTCCACCTGGCCGGTCGCGACCGCCTGGATGGCGGCGTCGCTGCTGGGGTACACCTGCACGGTCTTACGCAGCGGCAGCTTCTGCAGGAATCCGAAGTAGGTGCTGCCCGACTCGGCGCCGAGGTTCTTGCCGGCCAGCGCCTTGCTGGTGGTGGGGCCGCCCGCGCGGGTCAGCAGGACGCCGCCGGTGCAGTAGTGCGGCGTGCCGAAGTCCACCGTCTTGAGCCGGGTGCTGGTGATGGCGTGCGAGGCAATCACCAGATCAATGTCGTCCGGGCGCTCGCCCAGGTCGGTGAGCAGACCGTCGAACGGGCGGATGACCCAGTGAACCTTGAGGCCCAGCCGCTGGGCCAGCAGCGTGGCCAGGTCCACCTCGAACCCGGCGGGCACGCTGCCTTTCATGTAGTTGAACGGCTCGAAATCGGCGCTGGTGGCCACGTCGAGCGTGCCGCTGGCGCGAATGTCGCTGAGGGTGCGCGCCTGGGAGACAGGAGCCATGGTGACGAGCAGGGCGGTGGAAAGCAGGAAGAAGCGGGCACCACGCATAGAAGACCTCCTGACCGTACTGTGGGCCACCCGCCCTGACGAAAACGTCACGACGTCAAACGATGTGGCGGCCTAAGCCAGTGAGGTCAGGGCTTCAGGGGACGGCGGGATACAGCGTGGCGTACAGCTGAAGCCAGCGGGTGCGGGCGGCCTCCAGGGCGGCGCTGCTGGCCGGGTCCGGCAGCACGGCCGGACGGGTCCGGGCCTCCCGCTGCAGGGCCTGCAGCGTGGCCCGCTCATGGCCGAGCAGGGCGGCGCCGGTGGCCGACGCGTCGCCGGCCTCCAGCAGATGGACCGGCACGCCGAGCACGCTGGCGAGCAGGCGGTTCCAGCCGGGGTCGGCGGCCAGCCCCCCGGTGGAGTACACCCGGCTTCCCGGCGTCTCCTCGTCCAGCGCCCGAACCTGTGCCAGCGAGAATGCCACCGCCTCCAACGCAGCGCGGGCCACCTGGGCCCGCCCGTGGGCCAGGGTCAGCCCGTGCAGGGTGGCCCTCAGGTCCGCCCGCCAGTGGGGGCTGCGTTCGCCGCTCAGGTACGGCAGCAGTGTCAGGCCGTCCGCTCCGGCCGGCACCTCCCCGGCGTCGTGCAACAACCGGGCGAAGCCGGTGGCCGTGTCCAGATCGCTGTACCAGCTGCGCCGCACCCAGTCGAGCAGAAGTCCACCGTTGTTGATGGCGCCGCCGACCAGGTGGGTCTGCAGGTCCAGGCGGTAGCTCCAGCTGCGGGCCAGCGGGTCCAGGTGTGGCCGCGCGCTGAGGCGACGGACCGCGCCGCTGGTGCCGACCGTCACCACCACGTCCTCCAGCGCCGCGCCGGTCCCGAGGTTGGCCAGCGCTCCGTCGCTGCTGCCGGCCAGCACCGGCACGCCGCGCCACGGGCCGGCCAGCACCGGCCCCACCGGCTCACGGGCGTCCAGGACTGTGGGCAGCCGACCCGGCTGAATGCCGAGGGCGGCCAGCAGTTCCGGGTCCCAGCGGGACGCCTGCAGGTTCCACAGGCCGGTGGTGGAGGCCAGCCCCACGCTGGTGGCCCAGTGGCCGGTGAGGCGGTGGAGCAGCAGGTCTGTGAGCGACACGAAATGGCCCACTGTCCCGAACACGTCCGGCTGGGTCTGCCGCAGCCACCACAGCCGGGCCGGATGATAGGGCGCCTGCAGCGGGCAGCCGGTGCGGGGGTAGCTCCAGGCCGGGTCCAACTGGGCACGCAGCTGGGGCAGGGTTAGGGCGGGGCGCGTATCAGCCCAGGTCAGGGCCGGGCCCATCACGCGTCCTGACCGGTCCAGCAGCACCAGACTGTGCATGGCCGCGCTCGGCACGATGGCGCGCACCGTTACGCCGGCCAGCTGACGATGCAGTGCGCTCAGGGCGTCCAGCGCCACGGCCACCACCTGCTCGGCGTCCTGGACCGCCGAGCCGTCCGTGCCGCTGTGCAGCGGGTAGCCGCCGCCGGAACGGGCCACCACCCGGCCCGCACTGTCCAGCGCCAGCGCCTTTACCGAGGTGGTCCCCAGGTCCACGCCGATGGTCACGTCCGTAGTTGTCATCTGCCGGCTGTCGGTCACGCGTTTACCATAACGGGCCGGGCGCCGCAGGTCGGCGGACCCGGGCGCCCGGCCTCGGCCCGGCTCAGCGGCGGGGCTTGCTGCGGCTGCGGTCGTAGCTCTGGCTGACCGCCCGCTTTCTCAGCTCGGCGTCCCGGCCCGCCGCCAGGTCGCCCTGCAGCGCCTGCAGTTCGGCCAGTTCCGGCCGGGTGGCCGCGCTCGCGGGCGCCGCCGACACCAGATCCACTGCCGCCGAGAAGGCGCGGGCCGCGTACACCCGGTCGCCCCGGTCCAGCGCGTCCACCCCTTCGCGCTTCAGCCGCGCCGTTTCCAGCACCGTCACGGCCGCCTGCACCTCGGCATCTTCCGGCAGCTGACCATAGGCGTCACTGTCCAGCAGCGGCAGGTTCAGCTGGGCGCGCCGGGTGTGGCGGCCCTGGGCATCGCTCCAGGCCAGCCGGACCCGCAGCACCCCCAGCGTGCCGCTGCGGCCCGGCTGGGCCGGCACCTTCAGGCGCAGCACCACATCGGTGGTCTGGCCATCCAGCAGGTTCGGCAGCTGCAGCCGCCCGGTGGCGGCGCGTTTCAGGTCGTTGAGCACCTCGGTCACGCGCACGTCGTGCTCCGGGTTCGGTTCCAGGCCCAGGCTGACCACCCGGCCCACCGTGCGGCTCAGGCCCAGCAGTTCCTGTTCGAAGAAGGCGGGCAGCGCCTCTGGCCGCTCGACGTGCTCGAAGTTGCCGTCTCCCGCGTTGGCGACGGCCAGCAGTAGGTCCTCGTCGTAGTGGGCCCCCAGGCCGATGGCGCTGGTGCTGACGCCGCGCTGGGCCAGCCCCTCCACCTGAGGCGCGATGTCGTGGCTGCGCTGCGGCCCCACATTGGCCTGCCCGTCGGTGAGCAGAATCACCCGGTTCAGGGCGCCCGGCTGCAGGTGGGTGGCCACCTGGGTTGCCCCCTCCAGCCAGCCGGCGTACAGCGCGGTACTTCCGCCGCACTCGATGCGGTCAATGGCCTGCTGCAGCGCTTCCGGGTCGGTGACGTGCTGAGACGGCACCACCAGCTGCACCGTGTCGTCGAAGGTGACGATGCTCAGGCGGTCCCTGGGGCTCAGCTGCTGTACCGCGGCGCGGGCGGCGGCCCGGGCCATCTGCAGCGGCTGGCCGCTCATGCTGCCGCTGCGGTCAATCACCAGCGCTAGATTCAGCGGCGGCCGGACCTGCGCGGCGCGCGGCAATTGCGGGGCATGGATGCGGGCCAGGACGGTGAGAAGGGTGGCGTGGTCGCGGTTCAGGCCAGTGTGCAGCGGTAGCAGTTCGATGCGGGGTTCGGTCATGGGGTGTCTCTCCTGAAGGTGGCGAGGGCCTGAAGCAGCGCCTGATACAGCGCGTCCTGTTCGGCGGCGGTGCGCGGCAGCCGGGCATGGCGGCTGACATGCAGCTCCAGGCCGGGGGCGAGTGCGAGTCGGGTGTAGCGTTCGGGTGGGGACGGCTGGATGTCCGGCGAGGCTGGAGCGGCACGAGGAGCGGGTGGAGGCGCGCTGCTGAACATCGGCGCGGAGACGGCCGCTGGAGGCTCAGCCTGGGAACGCAGCTGCTTCAGGTAGGCCAGCGCCGGGTTGCTGGCCTGCAGGGTCAGCTCACTCTGGCCACTGAGCAGCGCGCGCAGTTCGTCATCGGTGCGGGTGGTCAGGGTGCCGTGCAGCGCCTGGGCGGTCAGGCCCTCCCCCATCAGCCGGCGCAGGGCCAGCAGCTGCAGCAGGTGCCGCTGGCTGTAGCGGGCCTCGCGGCCCTGCTTGGCCGGCTCGTCGAGCAGGCCCAGGGTGGTGTAATGGCGGATCAGACGCGGGTTGATGGCGTCCTGGGTCCGCCCGGAGCGGTCCAGCGGAAGGTACTGCGGCAGCAGGGTGTTGGCGAGCGCGGCCAGCTCGTCGAGAGCACCCGACCAGCTGGTCGGGAGGGGTTGTCCGGACATGGCTCAGCATATCAGTGACAGTTTTAATTGTCAATGACAGTTATAGGTGCAAGCTAGGGCCAGACTCAAAATCTCGCTCAGCCGCTCACGTGGCCTGTCCCCACCCCTTACCACTCGGCAAAGCTGCCGTCCTGGTGGCGCCAGATGGGGTTGCGCCAGCGGTGGCCGCTGCGGGCCATCTCCAAGACGTACTCCTCGTTGATCTCCAGGCCCAGGCCCGGCCCCTGTGGGAACGCCACATGGCCGTCCGCGTACGCGAACACCTCTGGATTGAGCAGGTAGTCCAGCAGGTCATTGCTCTCGTTGTAATGGATGCCCAGACTTTGCTCCTGAATGAAGGCGTTGTACGCTACCGCGTCGAGGTGCAGGCAGGCGGCCAGCGCAATCGGGCCAAGCGGGCAGTGCGGCGCCAGCGCCACGTCGTAGGCCTCGGCCATCGCGGCGATCTTGCGGCACTCGGTGATGCCGCCCGCATGCGACAGGTCCGGCTGGATCACGTCCACGTAGCCGTCGTGCAGCAGCTGTTTGAAGTCCCAGCGCGAGTACATCCGCTCGCCGGTCGCGATGGGCGTGTCGGTGTAGCGCGCGATGTGCTGCAGCGCGTCGTTGTGCTCGCTCAGCACCGGCTCCTCGATGAACATCAGCCGCAGCGGATCGAGTTCCTTCGCCAGGATCTTGGCCATCGGCTTGTGCACCCGGCCGTGAAAGTCCACCGCGATGCCCAGGCCCGGCCCGGCCGCGTCCCGGACCGCCTGCACCCGCTCCAGCACCCGGTCGATCTTGTCGTGGCTGTCCAGGTACTGCAGTTCCTCGGTGGCGTTCATCTTGATGGCCGTGAAGCCGCGCGCGGCTACTTCCAGTGCGGCGCGGCCCACCTCGGCGGGGCGGTCGCCCCCGATCCAGCAGTACACCCGCATGCGGTCGCGCACCTGCCCGCCCAGCAGCGCGTGGACTGGCACCCCGTGGTACTTGCCCTTGATGTCCCACAGCGCCTGATCAATGCCGGCGATGGCGCTCATCAGGATCGCCCCGCCCCGGTAGAAGCCGCCCCGGTACATCACGTTCCAGTGGTCCTCGATCAGCAGCGGATCGCGCCCGATCAGGTAGTCGGCCAGCTCGTCCACCGCCGCTGCCACGGTGTGGGCTCGGCCCTCCACCACCGGCTCGCCCCAGCCGGTCAGCCCCTCGTCGGTCTCGATCTTGAGAAACAGCCAGCGGGGCGGCACGCGGTAGGTGGTCAGACGGGTGATTTTCATGCACGGTCCTCCGGGGAGCCGAACTGGGCCAGCAAGGTCCGCGCCCGGTGTTCCAGGGTCGCAAAGTCCGGGGCGTTCCAGTCGGTGTGGGTCAGGTGGCTGCCGATGCCGGCGCCCACCGCACCGGCGCGCACGAACTCCGGCAGGTTGGCGGTCGTGATGTTGCCCACCACCACGACCTGCAGATCCGGGTACGGCCCCAGCAGGCTGCGCAGGTATCCTGGCCCCAGATCGCCGGCCGGGAACAGCTTGACCGGGCGGCTCCCCTGGGCCAGCGCCTGCTGGATCTCGGTGGGCGTCATCGCGCCGCTGATCAGGCCCAGGCCGTGCTGGACCGCGTAGGCATTGACTTCCGGCACCACGTGCGGGGTGAGCAGAAAACGTGCACCCGCCGCCTGGGCCTGGGCCGCCAGCTCCGGGGTGATGACCGTGCCGGCGCCCAGCACCAGCTCCGGGCCGAACTGCCGGTCCAGTTCGCGCAGCACGTCCAGCCCATGCCGGTCGCTGAGCGCCACCTCCAACAGCCGGATGCCGGCCCGGTGCAGGTGCTCGGTGAGCCGGACCGCATGCTGCAGCGGAACGCCTCTCAGAATGGCGATGATCCGGTGAGCGTGGACCAGAGCAGGCAGGTCAAGCATCGGCGCGCCTTTCAAACAGCTGAACCGCGCCCTGTACCGCAGCCAGGGCACTCTGCGCCGGGTCTGCGGCGAGCACCGGCCGGCCCTGGCCTGTCAGGTACCGCGCTACCGGGGCGGTGAAGGTGGCGTGGCCGTACAGCACCAGCGGCGCGCCCTGTGGCAGCAGCGGAAGGTCCAGGCTCGCCACCGCCCCCAGCAGGTAGGTGGTGGCCTGCTCCGGCGTCAGGCCGAGCCGCTGTTCCGCCAGCCGGACACAGAAGGCGGCGCGGGCAAACCCGGCCTGCTGCGCCTGCAGTAGCCCAGCCTGCCAGATGTCTGGGTCCAGCGGGCCGAGGGTGTCTGGCGGCGCGGCGCTGCCACTCAGGATGGTGTGCTGCAGGGTGGCGGCCAGCAGTTCGCCGCCCAGGGTGGTGACGGAGCGCTGGATGCCTTCGTCGTCGGTGCAGATGACCTTGTGGTGCGAGCCGTAATGCACGAAGTTCACCGGGCCGCTCAGCTGCAGCAGGCGTCTCAGGGCGTACACCTCCACCTCCTCGCCGCGCATCACGTCCTGCTCCCCGAGATGCGCGAGATCCGAGGGACCCTGGGGCAGCGTCCGTACGCCCGGCACGAAGCAGATCTGTCCCAGCCGCTCGAAGGTGCGGGTGTGAATGCCGTCGGCCAGCTGCTGATACCTCACCGGCGCCGGCAGGTGCGGGATGTCCACCAGCCCCAGGTTGCTGCCGATCATGCCGGACGCCAGCACAGCCCGGAGCGGTCCCTGGGCCCGGGCCAGAGTCAGCAGCTCGTCGAGCGCGCCCGCCAGCCCCTCCGTGCCCTGACGGGCAGTGTCGCGCGCGCCGATCTGACGTTCGGCCTGCCAGGTCACGCCCTGCCCGTCCCAGACGCGGACGCGGGTGCGGGTGGTGCCGGAATCGATGACGGCGTACATGGCAGGTCCTTTCGGGGTGGGGGAACGGCAGCATCAGTTATGGAACCCGGCCATCATACCCAGCGAACAGCAGGCCCACGGCACATGCTCAGTGGACCTGCTCTCTCCCTTCCCCGCTAGCGGAAGATGCTGCGCGGCAGGTAGGCGCTGACCAGCCAGTTCGGGGCGTCCACGATCTCGCTGATCTTCAGGTCCACCGCCACGCTGCACAGCGCGTAGGCGAGCGGGGGGTCCAGGCGGTACTCGCGTCCCAGGTGGTCGATCATGGCACGGATGGCGTCCTGGGCGGCCCGGTACAGGTCCGGACCGATGCCGGTGGTGGCGTAGTAACCCTGCTGGTCCACCGGGGCCAGGCCGCTGGCCGGCACCTCAAAGCGCGGGGCCGAGAAGTTGGCCCCTTTGATCAGCGAGAAGCGCAGCTGGACCGTCATGGCGGTTTCGACGGCGGTACCGCACACCTCGCCGTCGCCCTGGCAGGCGTGCGTGTCGCCCACGCTGAACAGCGCCCCCGGCACCTCCACCGGCAGGTACAGCGTGGACCCGCGCGTCAGGTCGCGGATGTCCAGGTTGCCGCCCACCCGGCGCGGCGGCACCACGCTGTGCAGGCCCGGCTCGGCGGGCGCCACCCCGATGGTGCCGGTAAACGGGCGGGTCGGCAGCCGGATCTCGGGCGTGAACTGCACCGCCTCGCGGTCGTAGCGGCTCAGGTGCAGCCAGGGGTCGGGGAACTCGTCGGCCAGCAGCCCGAAGCCGGGAATCAGGCCGGTCCAGCCCCAGCCGCCCTCCTGAAAGTCCAGCACTTCCACCTTCAGGGCGTCGCCCGGCTCGGCCCCGTCAATGTAGACCGGACCATTCACCGGGTTGGTGCGCGAGAAGTCGAAGGCGGCCAGGTCGGCCACGCTGCTGTGCTCGGTGAGCTGGCCGCCGCTGGCATCCTGCACCGTGAAGGCCAGCGTGTCGCCCGGGGCGGCGTGGGTGTCGGGCGTCAGGCTGTTGTCCCAGCCGAAATGGTGGTGGTGGATGGTGTGGATGTGTGGGGTCAAGGCAGGGTCCTCCGCAGGCTCACTTCTTCACCGACAGCCGCTCGTAGACGATGTTGTGGATCGGGTCTTCCAGTTCCGGCAGGCCGCCCACCAGCCGGTCCGAGCGCATCATGTAGCGCACCTCGTGGAACACCGGCACCCACAGCGCCTGCTTGTTCAGCGCCGAGAAGATGCTGGCGTACTCCTTGAGGCGGGCGGCCTGCTGGCCCGGCTTCACCATCTGGTCGGCCTTCTCAGCGCGGGCGTCCAGCGCCTTGTTGCAGTAGAAGGGCCAGTTCCAGCCGCCCGTCACCGCGCTGCGGCAGCTCAGGATCGGCCAGTAGAAGTCGCTGGGGTCCGGGTAGTCCTGGGTCCAGGCCATCCCGCCGGACCACACCAGCGGGGCGATGTTGGGGGTGCCGGCGGCCTCCACCACCGTGCTCTGCGCCTGGCTCTTGATGCTGGCCCGGATGCCCACTGCCGCGAGGTCCTGCTGCAGGCTCTGGGCGATGCGCGGGTTCGGGTCGGTGGAGTTGGTGTAGAGGGTGGTCTCGAAGCCGTTCGGGAAGCCAGCGGCCTTCAGCAGCGCCTTGGCCCCGGCCGGGTCGTACTTGTAGCCGGTCTCGGCCGGGTCGTAACCGGGCATCAGCGGCGGCAGGTAGGTTTTGGCCTCCACCCCGCGCCCGTTGATGATCCGGATCACCTTGGTCTTGTTGATGGCCATGTTGATCGCCTGCCGCACCCGCACGTCCTTCAGGGGCCCCACGCCGCTGTTGAGCGACAGGTAACTGGTGTTGACGTTGGTGCGCTGCAGCACGTTGGCTTTGTACCGGGGGTCGTGGACCACCTGCAGGAACTGCGCCGGCGGAATCCCGTCGCCCAGCAGGTCCACCTCGCCGCGCGTCAGCGACAGGAAGGCCACGCTGGGGTCCAGGCCCACCTTGACCGTGACCCGATCCAGGTACGGCAGGTTCTGGTAGAAGTAGCCGGGGTTGCGCTCGAACACCAGCTGCTGCCCGCTGGGCCAGCTGGTCAGCCGGAACGGGCCGGTGCCCACCGGCTTGTGGCCGAAGTCGGCGCCCGCCTTCGCCACCTCCTCTTTCGGCACGATGAACGCGAAGTTCATGGCCATCACGTTCAGGAAGGCGGCGTTGGGCGCGTCCAGCGTGACGCTGAAGGTGGACTTGTTCGGCGCCTTCAGACCGCTGACCGTCTTGGCCTTGCCGTCAATGAACGCCTGCGCCCCGCTGATGCCCACATAGAAGCCCTGGCCGGGGCTCTTGGTCTTGGGGTCCAGCACCCGCGTCAGGGTGTACACCACGTCGCTGGCCACCAGCTCGCGGCCGTTCTGGAACTTGATGCCCGGCCGCAGCGTGAAGGTGTACGTGCGGCCGTCCGCGCTGACCTTCGGCATGCTGGTGGCGAGCCGGGGTTCGAGTTTGGTGGTGCCCACCTGATAGTCCAGCAGGCCATCGAACACCATCTTCTCCAGCGGCCAGTTCTGCCAGTCGTAGCCGATGGCCGGGTCCAGGGTGGTCACGTCGTCCTTGTACGACACGACCATGCTGCCGCCCCGGGCGGGCGCGGCGAGGGCGCTGCCGAGCAGCAGGGTCAGGGCGGCGGTGAGCATCGGAATTCGCTTCATGAAACCTCCGGTCTAGCGTGAGGGGCGGGGGTAAGTTCAGCGGTAGCGCACGCGCGGGTCGATGAACGGCTGCACGAAATCGGCAAGCAGGTTGGCCAGCGTGATGAAGGTGGCGCTGAAGATCACCACGCCCACGATGATCGGGATGTCCACCACCCGGATCGCGTCCCAGACCAGCCGGCCCAGGCCCGGCCAGCCGAACACGCTCTCCACCACCACCACGCCGCCCATGAAGGTGCCGATGTCCAGGCCGATCATGGTGACGATGGGCAGCACGGCGTTGCGCAGCGCGTGGCGCAGCAGCACCACGCGGGGCGCCTGCCCCTTGGCGCGGGCGGTGCGGATGTAGTCCTGGTTCAGCACCTCCAGCAGCTGTGAGCGCATCATGCGGGCATACCAGCCGGCCCCGCCGATGCCGAGCGTCAGCGCCGGCAGGAACAGGTGCGACAGCCCGCCGTAGCCGCCCAGCGGAAACAGCGCGAAGCGGTAGGCCAGCAGGTACACCAGACTCAGCGCCAGCCAGAACTGCGGCGCGGACGCGCCCAGGAAGGCCAGCCCCATCACCACCGTGTCGGGCCAGCCGCCGCGCCGCATCGCTGCCCAGATGCCCAGCGGCAGTCCGATCAGCAGCTCCAGCGCGATGGCCCCCAGCATCAGCTGCACGGTGGGCCACACCCGCGAGGCCACCAGGGCCGACACCGGGCTGCCCTGCTTGTAGCTGCGGCCCAGGTCCAGGTGCAGCAGGCGGCCCAGGTACTGCCCGTACTGGCTCAGGAATGGCCGGTCCAGGCCCATCTCGTGACGGATGCTCTGCACGGTGGTGACGCTGGCGCTGGGACCGGCCACCATCCGGGCCGGGTCGGCGGGCAGCAGGAACACCAGCGTGAAGGTGATGAACGACGCGACCAGCAGCACCAGCACGCTCTGCAGGAAGCGCGACCCCAGGAAGCCCAGCATCAGCGGGTGCTCCGGGGGTCCAGGGCGTCGCGCAGGCCCTCGCCCAGCAGGTTGAAGCCCAGCGAGGTGAGCAGGATGGCGGCCCCGGGGGCCAGCACCAGCCACGGCGCGGTGGTCAGGTAGCTCTGCGACTCGTTGATGATGCCGCCCCAGCTGGGCGTGGGCGGCTGCACCCCCACCCCCAGGAAACTCAGGGTGGCCTCCAGCAGCACCGTGGTGCCCACCCCCAGCGAACCCCACACCAGCGCCGTGGGCAGCAGGTGCGGCAGGATGTGGCGCATCAACACCCGCCCGCCGCTGGCCCCCACCGCCCCGGCCGCCTCCACGAACTCGCGTTCGCGCAGCGAACTTACCTCGCTGTACACCACCCGCGCGATCGGCACCCAGTTCAGGAAGGCGATTACCAGCGCCACGATCCACAAGCTGGGCTTCAGGATGGCCGTCAGCGCGATGGCCAGCAGCAGCACCGGAAACGCCAGCATCACGTCGGTGAAGCGCATGATCAGCGTGCCGAGCCAGCCGCGGGTGAGCGCGCCCAGCGCCCCGATCAGCAGGCCCAGCAGCACCGCCACCCCGTTGGCCACGAAGCCCACCGTGAGCGAGGCGCGCGCCCCCCACACCAGCCGCGACAGCAGGTCCCGGCCCAGCAGGTCGGTGCCGAGCGGGTACGCGCCGCCCGGGGCCAGCGGCGCGCCCTCCATGGTCAGGCCCTCGGGGAACTGGAAATCCGGGTCGTGCGGCGCCACCCAGGGGGCCAGCAGCGCCGCCCCCACGATCAGCAGACACACCACCAGCCCCACCAGCCCGGCACGGTGGCGCAGAAAGCGGGTAAGCGCGCGGCGCCGGCGGGGCCGGACCGACGGGACCGCGTCCAGCACCGTCACCGGGTCCGCCCGCGCGGGTCCAGGGCGTCGCGCAGCCCGTCGCCCAGCAGGTTGAAGGCCAGCACCGTCAGGAAGATCACCACGCCGGGCGAGAGCGCCAGCCAGGGCGCGGTCTGCAGGTAGCCGCGCGCGGTGTTGAGCATGCTGCCCCAGCTGGGCGTGGGCGGCTGCACGCCCAGCCCCAGAAAGCTCAGCGTGCTCTCGGCCAGCACCGCTTCCGCGATGGCAAGGCTCGCCTGAACGATCAGCGCCCCGGAGATGTTCGGCAGGATGTGCCGCAGCAGCGTGCGCCAGCGGCCCGCCCCCAGCGCGCCGGCCGCCTGCACGTACTCCAGCTCGCGCTGGGCCAGCACCTGCGCGCGGGTCACGCGGGCAAACGCCGGCGTGGTCACGATGGCGATGGCCAGCATGGTGTTCTGCAGGCTGGGCCCCAGGATGGCGGCCAGCGTGATGGCCAGAATCAGGAACGGGAAGGCCAGCAGCGCGTCGATGACCCGCCCGATCACCTCGTCCAGCCAGCCGCCCACGAAGCCCGCGAGCAGGCCCAGCAGCGACCCGGCGATCAACGCCAGCAGCACGCTGACCAGCCCGGCCGACAGGCTGATGCGCGCGCCGTACATCACCCGGGTCAGGGTGTCGCGGCCCAGTTCGTCGGTGCCGAGCAGGTGGCCGCCGCCGGGCCGCTGCAGCAGCGCCGAGAAGTCCTGGCGGGCCGGGTCGAAGGGGGCGATGACGGGCGCCAACAGCGCCATCGCCGTCAGCACCACCACCACAATCAGGCCCAGCACCGCCAGCCGGTTGGCGGTGAAGCGCCGCCAGGAGCGATTCCGTTCCCGCCGGGCTGACGGCGCGGCCGGCACCGCCGTCACGCGTACCTCACACGCGGGTCAATCGCGCCGTACGCCAGGTCAATCAGGAAGCTGACCAGGAACACCAGCGCCGCCGAGGTCAGCACCATGCCCTGGATCACCGGCAGGTCCCGGGTAAACACCGCGTCCACCAGCAGCCGCCCGAAGCCCGGCACGCTGAAGATCTGCTCGGTAACCACCGCGCCGCCCAGCAGGCCGCCCAGCTGCAGGCCCAGCACCGTCACCACCGGAATCAGGGCGTTGCGCAGGGCGTGCTTGGCGATCACCAATCGCCCGGCCACGCCCTTGGCGCGGGCGGTGCGCACGTAGTCCTGGTTCAGCACCTCCAGCAGGCTGCTGCGCAGGAAGCGGGTCAGCACCGCCGCCGAGCCGATGCCCAGCGTGACGGCCGGCAGCAGCATCAGTTTCAGGTTCAGGCCCGGGTTCTCCTGCAGGTCCACGTAGCCGCTGGCGGGAATCCACGCGAGGTTCACGCTGAAGACATACACCAGCAGGATGCCCAGAAAGAAGCTCGGCAGGCTGATGCCCGACAGCGCCAGCAACGTCACCAGCCGGTCGATCCAAGAGCCGGGCCGCACCGCGCTGGCGATGCCGGCCGGAAGAGCCAGCGCCACCGCCAGCAGCAGGCTCAGCACCGCCAGTTCGAAGGTGGTGGGCAGCTTCTGGCCGATCAGGCCCGCCACCGATGTGTGGTCCTGCAGGCTGCGGCCCAGGTTCAGGTGTCCCAGGTCCGCGAGCCAGTTCACGTACTGCACCGCCACCGGGCGGTCCAGGCCCATCTGATGCCGCAGCTCGGTCAGAGCCTGGGGGGTGGCCTCCTCGCCCAGCTGCAGCCGCGCCGGGTCGCCCGGCAGCAGCCGCACCAGGGAGAAGACCAGCAGCGTCACCACCAGCAGGGTGGGGATGGCAGCCAGCAGCCGCCGGACAGCAAAGATCAGCACGTCTACCTCCAGGGCTGGGAACAGGGGCGGTGGGGCGCGGCTACTTCAGGTCGGCGGTGTAGAAGCGCAGGATGCCGTCCGGCACCAGCGGCACGCCGCTCAGCGCCTTGCTGGCCCCGATGGTGTTGCTGCTGAAGTAGGTGAAGGCGTAGGGCGCGTCGTCCAGGATCTTGCCCAGCGCCACGTTGTAGGTCGCCACGCGGGCGCTCATGGCGTTCTGGGCGCGGGCCTTCTCCAGCAGGGTGTCGATGGCGGGGTTGGCGTACCCGGCCTGGTTGTTGACGCCGCCGGTATGGAAGAAGTCATAGATGTTGCCGTCCGGGTCGGGGCGGCCGGACCAGCCGAGCATCACCGCGTCGTAGTTGCGCTTGTCGGCGCGGTCCAGCAGCGTGCCGAACTCCACCGTCTCGATCTTGACGTTGAAGCCTGCCTGCGAGGCCATCGCCTGGTACAGCTGCGCCAGCTGGGCGTTCACGGCCCCCGGTGAGGTCAGCAGCGTGAACGACACATTGGACTTGCCGGCCTGCGCCAGTTTCTTCTGCGCGGCCGCAACGTCGGCATTCTGCACCTTGATGGCCGGCGAATAGGCGGGCGTGCCGGGCGGGAAGGGGCCGCCCGCCGGCTTGACGGTGTTCAGGAACACCACCTTGTTGATCGCCTCGCGGTCCAGCGTCTGACTGAACGCCTGCCGCACCTGCTTGTTGTTGAAGGGAGGCCGCGTGACGTTCATCCACACGCCCTGGAAGCCCAGGCCCTGGTAGGTGGTGGCGTCGAGCTTGGTGTTCTTCTTGATGGTGGCGATGTCCTTGGGGTCCACCGGGGTGATGATCTGCACCGCGCCGGACAGCAGGTTGGCCACCCGCACGTCGCCGTCCGGGAAGGGCCGGTACACCAGGGTGTCGAGTTTGGCCTTGCCGCGCCAGTAGCTGGCGTTGGCCTTCAGCGTCACGTTGTCCTGACGCTTGCGGCTCACAAAGCTGAAGGGGCCGCTGCCCACCGGACTGTTGGCGAAGTCGGCGCCGGCCTTTTTGGCAGCGGTGGGCGACACGATCATCCCGGCGCGGTCACTCAGCACCGCCAGCAACGGGCCGTAGGGTGCCTTCAGCGTGATCACCACCGTGCTGGCGTCCGGGGCGCTGACGTCCTTGACGCTGGCGAGTTCGCCCTTGCGCGCGCTGCCTTCCAGCGTCATGTTGCGCTCGATGCTGTACTTGACGGCTGCCGCGTCCAGAGGAGTGCCGTCGGTGAACTTGATGCCGGTGTTGAGCTTGAAGGTGTACGTCAGCCCTCCGTTCGTGACCTTCCAGCTCTTGGCCACCATCGGCACGATCTTGAGCTGCTCGTTGACGTCCACCAGCTTGTCGAAGATCTGGTTCATCACCTGCCGGTCCACGAAGGCGGTGGACAGCGCCGGGTCCAGGCGTGGAGGGTCGGCGTCCAGGCCCACCGTGAGCGTCTCGGCGGCGGCGGTGGTGAGGGCGAGCATCAGGCTGATGGACAACAGCATCCGGGTCATGGCAGCACTCCTTTGAGAGGGGCGGAATGTCAGGACAGATCGGGCAGGGGGTGAGGTCCGGGCGATCTCAGCTGCTCCACGGCGCGCGCGTAGGTCTGGGCCACATCGTCCAGATGCGCGCGCATGGCTTGTCGGGCACCGTCCCGGTCCTGGGCCAGCACCGCCTGGATGATGCGTTCGTGGTCGTCCACGGTGCGGCTGGAGCCGGCGGCCGGCAGCGAGATGGCCCGCACGTCCGAGAGCAGGTCGCGCAGCGTCTCCAGCACCCGCAGCACCACCGTGTTGCCGGCCTCCTGCGCCAGCACGTCGTGAAAGCGGGCGTCCTCACGGCCGAGCAGCGCGCTGTGGTCCGGCAATGCCCGCTGCCGCTGCAGGCTGGCCTGCAGCGCCGCCCGGCCCCGGGCGGTCAGCCGCTCGGCGGCCAGGGCCGCCACCTCCGGTTCCAGCAGGCGCCGGAACTCCAGCAGGTCGGTGGCGTTCTGCGGCAGGGCGCGCACCAGGGTGCGGAACGGCTGCGACATCGCTTCGCCGTCCGGCTGGCGCACGTAGGTGCCGTTGCCCTGCCGCGCGTCCAGATACCCGAGCAGTTCCAGCTGCCGCAGCGCGTCTCTCAGGCTGGTGCGCGAGACACCCAGCCGGGCCGCCAGCTCACGTTCCGGCGGCAGCCGCATGCCGGGCGTGAGGTCACCGGTCCGGAACCAGTCCTGCAGCGTTTCGACCACCTGATCGGCGATTTTGACGGCTTTCACGCGCTGAGCAGTCACGGCACCTCCGGCGAATAGACGTGGGCGGGCCTTTGAATTGGTCCAACCATCGGACCTGATGCGGTCCACTATGGCGGGAGTTGGCCCGGCGGTCAAGCGCTGGGCTCCAGCCCCCTAGACGAGAAGCCCGGTGCTCCAGACAGTGGATGACCGCAGGCAGGAAAAAGCCTCCGGGAGTTCCGGAGGCGTCACGCGTGCCCGGCTCAGCCGGGCAGGGTGGGGTGGCGGCTTTCGGTGGCCCAGTAGCCGGGGTACAACCGCATCAGCGAGCCGTCCGGGTGCTGGCGCGCCACGGCCTCGGCCACCGGGTGCGCGAACAGCTGTTCCGGCGCGGCGTTCAACAGGGCGCCCAGCCGGATCAGCAGCGGCAGGTCGCCGGTCGCCAGCGCCACGCAGGAGCCGCCCCAGGTGGGGTGCAGGTGGAGGGCGAACGGCACCGGCCAGCTGCGGCCGTGCCGCTGCTGCCGTTCCACGTCGCGCCCCCACGGCAGGCCAGCGGTCAGCGCGGACGGGTCAAAGACCCGCACGCGCGGCTCGTTGGCCAGATCGTGCTGGGACGGCTGCAGGCTCAGGCGGCTGTAGGGCATCCAGGCGTAGTGCGGATGCTCGACCCGCATGTAACGCTCCCCCGCCGAACCGGTGCGGATCTGGGTGGCGTGGCTGAGGTGCAGCGCCGCCCCGTCCGGCAGCAGCAGCAGCTGACCCGCCTCGGTGCCGAGCGTCAGCACCTGCCCGCCTGCCGGCAGGTACGGGTACTCGTCGGTGGCGCTGACCCGCAGCCGGTTGAGCGGCAGGGCCGGCTCGTGGATGTGGCCGTCCGGCGACAGCGCCAGGTAGCTGTTCAGCTCCTTCAGGGCGGAGCGCAGCTGCAGCCGTTCCAGGTCACGGGTCAGGGCGGCCAGCCGGGTCAGGTCCACGTCGATCGGCTGATCCGAGCGGGTGCCGGTCAGATGCAGGCGCGGCGGCGGACGAACGGCGGCGGGCGCGGCAGGTGCAGGCTTGCTGGCAGCCTGAGGACGACCGAGTGGACGGGCCCACCACGGCGTGCGTGTGGGTTGTACAGGATCGGTAGACTTCCGGCGCGACATGCAGACCTCCCCCGTTATTGTGCCGCCCGGTGGGGGGTGGGCGCACCTCCCGGTCGGGGGGGGTGGGGGCGATCAAGGGTGCGTCTGCTGGCCCTCGTCCTGCCGGGCCGCCAGCAGGCGCACCACCAGCAGCACCGCGAAGGAGAGCAGCACCATCACGGCCGACAGCACCAGCGCCGGAGCCAGGTCCGATTCCAGCGCCGAGTAGATCGAGAGCGTGATGGTGCGGGTGCGGCCCTGCAGCGAGCCGGCGAACAGCACCGTGGCCCCGAACTCGCCAAGCGCGCGCGCCCAGGTGAGCACCAGTCCCTCCAGCAGGAACGGGAACGCGAGCGGCCACGTGATCAGCCGGAACACCGCCCAGCCGCCGGCCCCATCGGTGCGGGCGGCGGCCTCGACCTCCCGGTCCACCGCCGAGAAGCCGGCCTTGGCGGTCCGCAGGTAGAACGGCGCCGAGGTGAACAGCTGCGCCATCACCACCGCCGCCGGAGAGAAGGCCAGGCCGATGCCGGCCAGCTGCAGCGGCGGCCCCAGCAGGCCGCCGCGCCCGAAGGTCAGCAGCAGGCCCACGCCCGCCACCACCGGCGGCAGCACGATCGGCAGGTCCAGCAGGGTATCGAGCACGGTGCGGCCTGGAAACCGGTAGCGGGCCAGCAGGTAGGCGACCGGCGTCACCAGCAGCAGCGTGAGCAGCAGCGTCACGCCGGTGGTGACCAGGCTGACCCGCAGGGCGTCGGTCACGGCCCGGCTGAGCAGGGTCGGCCAGAAGGTGCGGGTCAGGCCGCGCAGCAGCAGCACCACGGTCGGCAGCAGCAGAAACGAGGCCATCACCACGCTGAGCGCCACCGGCAGGGCCGGCACCCGGCGCCGAACCGGCGGGTGGCCCACTGAGTTCTTCACCAGGGGATGGCTGTCTCTGGTCATCACTGCGGGCTGAGGAAGCCCCACTTTTTGAGGATCTTCTGTCCGGCGGGCGACTGCACGTAGGCCACGAACGCCTGGGCCGCGTCTGGGCTGCCCGTGC
>NZ_CP158301.1 GCF_040256395.1 Deinococcus sonorensis KR-87
CCCTCTGGGACGGCTCCAACGAACGGCGCCACATTGAGTACTTTAAGGTCGCCGTCCGGCACCTGCGCCTGGCCCTGGCGTCCCCTCCGTCGGTCACCTTCAACCCACTTCCATATGACGCTGGACAGTACCGCCTCTCGGAACGGTTCCAATTGGACCTCGACGTCCACATTGCGGCCGAGGCCTTGAGGTCTCCTTCCGAAAGCAGTCTGCGCCGGGCCCTGAGCGTATACGCGGGTCCTTTTCTTGCTGCTTCCGACGCGGAATGGTCCGCGTCGGTCCGCCTGGAATCCCTCGAAGCCACTGTCGCTGTGGCCTTCAGGTTGGCTGAGCTTCTGGAAGGCACGGCCCCGGACGAGGCAGCGGCAATCTACCACCACTTGATCGCGATCGATCCCCTCCAGGAGGACGCGTATGTCCGGTTAATTCGATTGTGTCAGGAGCGTGGAGACCGGGCGTCCGCCAAGCAGGTCTACCTGAAGTACCGGCGGATGCTCAAAGAGGAATGGGGACGGTCGCCGGACCAAGCACTTGCAGCGGCCTATGACGGCGCGCACGCTGGCCTTCCCTGAACCTTCCCCAAGTCACAGCTACGATCAATCAAGCGGTTCTGCTTCAAAGGAGGAATACATGTCAGGAGATGCTGCCACAGTCGGTGCGAGAACGTTCAGCCAAGCATTGGACGAGCTCAGGACGCTTCTGGCCAACATGGGTGAGGGAGGTGACGCCAACCCAGCCAAGACCCCCCTCCTCTTGACGGAGAATGATCGGAACACGCTGCATTTCATGCTGATCTACGATCTGATCGATGGTCTGCTGAGCGACAGCGGCTGGTCCTCAGAGCGACGCAGAACGAATCTGGGAGCGATCGCCACCTTCATTTCGTCCTTGACGACCAGAGAAGATGGGACCGGGTACATGGGATTCGAGAAGAAGGCCCTCGAGAACATGGTCACTGCTCTCGGCGCGTCTGATTAGTCACCTCAATGACGCGCCAGGATGAGTCGGAACGGAACGTGCTGCTGGGTCCGGCAGCACGTCCAGTGCTAATCCTGGTGATTGAACACCTTCGTCCTGACCTGGATGCGACCTCAATTGGAGCGGCGGTTGAACGCATCGTCCTGTGTAGTGAGGAGCAACGTGATCTTCAGAGTCTCTGGACCGAATTGCTCGAGGCCATTCAGGAGCTGACCGGGACGAGCCCCAGGGGCGAGGCTGCACTTTGGCAGCCTCGCCCTGAATAATGGACAAGCGGAATCAGACATCCAGCTGAGCCGTTGCACTGGACAGAGTCAACGTGGGTCCGGGGACTCGAATTTGATTGGATCGTGTGGCAGGGTTGTCCGCCACAGGCAAACTCCAGCAGGTGAGTTGAGAACGATCCCAGCGGGCGGCCGGAAGTTCCGGCCGCCCGCTGGGATCATTATTTGCACGCCTTCATGGCCCCTGGAGGGTGCCATTGAACCGACGCCAAACCACGAAGCCCCAGATTCGGAGGGGAAAGGCCAGGCAAGCTTGGTGTGGCGCGGGTGGTCCAGACCCAATCAACACTGCTGCCGGCATGTGGGCCCGTATGACGTTCCAATTAAGTTGTGATTCCGTGCGGTGAAGGCGAAACGGAGACGCTCCACAGCAGGCACTGTAGAAGATCCCGGAGCCCAGCAGGGTGTTCGTGCGGATGATTTCAAGCCTCCCGTGTGCATGGTGAAGTTGGGCGACGAACGTACGAGCGGGCCCAGTGACCCGGAATGCTGCCCGCAGGCTGTCGAGTGGAGTGCGTGGCAGTGGTCCAGCTGCACCGGCATGGTCATGATGTTCTGCGAAAAGCGGGCCGTCAGGCGACCGGTCAGACCTGCGTGACCCACCGCCTCGCCCTGAGGTGCCGGTGCCCGACCATCCGCTTTTCTGCTGGGATGAAACGATATGGGGGACGACTCCAGCAATGGCCGCGGTGGCCGGTACGCGGAGCGACCCGTGTGCTTGACCGTGAGCGGTACTGCATTGACAGGTCGTGTTTCGGGTCTCCGGCAGTGTTCGGAGCCTTTAGAGCGCGCATCTGCCCGGCGTGCTCCGCCGGGCGTTTAGGCTCTCCGGACCGGCACCTCCCTGACCACAGGCGCAAACAGGACGCGTCAGCGAGCGGCATCAGCCGCAACCCTGACTGACATCCAGCCACTGTTCGGGCTTGAGACCGGCCCGTTTGTCGCGCCTGGGCTCCCGATGCCACCACGTGTTCACGACGTCCGTCTCCAGTACAGCGGCGGAAACGCCCCCTGCCTCCCGGTCCAGCGCCTCCTCAACCAGGGAAGTGAGCAAGCGCGTGACGGATTGAACGCAGAATGCCGGCGCTCAGCTTGACCCGCAGGACCTCTCGGAGACCCACGAGCGGGGAAGGCGCTCCTACAGAAGGCGTACGAGGGGCACACCACCCCCGATCTTCTCCGCGGGCCTTCCCCGGTCCTTCCCCAGGCAGGGCGCACCGTAAGCCCAGGAGCGGAATTGTCAAGGCAGATCACCCCACCGCTCCACGGCAAGACGTCCGGCACAGGTTCGGCATAGCCACATCCTGTCTACCGGCCACCGCTCTGGAGTCTGAGATGGACGCACCCGTCACCCTCTCCATGGAAACGCCACCATCACCTATCCATGCGGTGTACCTCCAGAGCGTCAGACAGAAGGGCCTGCCGGTCCGGGCCGTAACCCACACCCAATGAAGGAGGTTGATATTTGCTCCGAGCCTGCCCGCCCCGCGTCTAGTGCTGAGTTCATGCTGCAGCGCCCCGCTGTCCCATGGAGGTTGTGATGCGTACATTCCTGCTGTCGAGCGTGTTGTTTGGCGTGTTGTCCGGTGCGGCCCTTGCAGGCGCGCCCGTCTCGAGTTTCCCGAGTGCTTCCCCAGCCCTGATCGCGCAGCTTACTCCGTATGGTGGCGCCGGGTTCACGGACGACCAGGCGAACCAGCAGGTGGCTCAGGCGGACCAGCTGCTGCACGGGATGGGATACGGCACCCGCGCTGTTCGGGGCGCCGGCGCGGGCGGGAGGGTCTACCGCTGGTACCACCAGGGCACCGACACCACCGTGATGGCGTTTGTGGACCGGCGTGACGTAGGCCGGGAACTGCAGTTCATGGTGCTGCCCTGGCGAGTCGTGTGGAACGAGCTCACCGGTCCCTGAACCCATTTTCCGTGTGACGCGGCCGCGCGCTGCAGTGGATCAGCGCGCGGCTTCGTCCACTGGCAGCGGACGACGGTGCGTTCGAGCAGCAGTCAAGTGCACCTGCCGTCCACCTGCCCATCGCCCATCCCTCTCATCTCAACCGCTGTTCTGGAGGACGCCCATGAATGCACTGGTCCGACCCTTCGCCCTGCTCTCGCTCGGCCTGACGCTCGCCGCCTGTGGGGGCGGCCCCGTCACCCCACCCGGCACGCCCGTCGCGTCCCTGAACGACAGCGGCGCCGGAAGTCTGCGCGAGGCGATCAGCGCCGCCGCCCCGGGCGACACCCTGCGCCTCACCACCAGCGGCACCCTGACCCTCACCCGGCCGCTGGTCGTCGACAAGGACGTCACGATCGTCGCCAAGGGCGTGACCGTTGACGCTGCCGGAACGGGCCGCGCGCTGGAGATCGCCAAAGGCGTCACCGTCACCGTCACTGGCGGCACGCTGAAAGGCGGGACCGGCGCGGTCCTGCCCGCCAGCGTCAACATCCACCGGGCCGAACAGCCCGGCCCGGCCCGGCAGGACCCTCGGGCCGACGTGCACCCCGACAGGATCAGGCTGCAGGCGACCACGACGCCACCGAACGTGGGCGGGGTGCTGCTCAACCGCGGCAGCCTGATCCTGGACGGCGTGACCGTCACCGGCGGCCGGGCAAATCTCGGCGGCGGCATCTACAACGACGCGGGCGCCACCCTGACCCTCCGCGGCACCACCACCGTCACCGGCAACACCGCGACCCTCCTCGACCCCACGGACCTCACCCTGGCGCAGGGCTATGGGGGTGGCATCTACACCCTGGGGACGGTGAACGTGAACGGCGGGAGCGTCAGCGGCAACACCGCCGTGTACTCGGGAGGTGGCCTCCGGGGCGGTGTGGGCAGCCGCATGACCGTCAGCGGTGGGAAGGTGGACGGCAACGCCTGCACCCTGCCGTTCACCGGCACCAGCGCGGCCGACGCCGACGGGTGCGCGGGCGGCGGCATCTTCACCCGGGGCGACCTCAGCATCACCGGCGGGAGCGTCACCAACAACACCGCGACGTACTTCGGCGGCGGTGTGACCGTCCAGGCCACCTGCACCGACGCCACCTGCACCACCCTCACCTACCCGACGTTCACCATGTCCGGCGGCACGGTCGAAGGGAACGCCACCACCGGCACCGCGGACAACGGTGGGGGCGGCCTTTGGCTGTACAGCACCGGCACCATCTCCGGCGGTTCCATTCGCGGGAACCGCAGCATGTATGGGGGCGGCATCGACAGCTGGCACGACCTGAACATCACCGGCGGCGCCATCGAGAACAACACGGCCACCGAGAACGGCGGTGGCGTGACCCTGTCCCACGATGGGGCGTATCACATCGGTGGAACGGCCCGACGTCACCGGCAACGCGGCCATGAACGCGGGGGGTGGCGTGTACGTGACAGGGAAGGCCCAGGCGACGATGGATGGCGGGCAGATCGCGGGGAACAGCGTGACCGGCACGCCCGACGGCGGCGGTGGCGTGCGGATTTCCGGCAGCTCGGCGTTCACACTCGCGGGCGGGGAGATCCGAGACAACACCGCGCTGAAGACCGGGGCGGGCGTGACGGTGGGCGGCCAGTTCACCATGACCGGGGGGAGCATCACCGGGAACACGGTGAAGGGCACCACCAGTACGGACAATCCCGCGCATCAGGGCGGGGGCGGGGTGCGGCTGTACGCCGGCTCGCGGGCCACGATGAGTGGCGGGACCATCAGCGGCAACCGGGCGCGGTGGGGGGCGGGCGTCGTGATCGACGGGCCGTACCAGACGTCCCCCACCTCCGAATTCACGCTGTCCGGCGGGACCGTCTCCGGCAATACCATCGTGGACAGCAGCAATGTCGGTGGCGGCTTCTTCAACATGGGCACCCTGACCATCACGTCGGGGAACGTCACCGGCAACACGGCGACGCAGCATGGCGGCGGCGTCTACAATTCGAAGACCGCAACGTACAGCCAGCCGGGCGGCAGCGTGAGTGGCAACACGCCCGATGACGTATACACCTCGCCCTGAAGCTACCGTGCGTTCTATCGCTTGGCGTTTGGTGAACATCGACCGATCCTTGTGAAGGCCGAGGGCGCAGCACGAGTGCTGCGTCTGTCACCCGCCGAGGCGGCGTTGCTGGGCGAGCGGTACCCGAACGTGCTCGTCGATCGCGATGTGCAGTTTCGCCCTCGCCCCTCGCGCTCCCCACTCGCGCCGACTGTTGAGCCCATTGCGCTGCCCGCAGCAGATCACGCCAATCCATGAGGCGTTGCTGCTGCGTGTCATGATCACACGAGTCGAGCCCGTTTCGTTCCGATCGACTGCTTGATTACTTGCGCTGTGAAGATCATGGAGCCTAAGCCAAACAGAAACAGGAGCGTCCGCAAGGCATAGTCGAGGGCGTCCGTGCTGATGAGGCCGTATGCTCGGTACACGTCCAGCACACGTGGAACGACTAGAAAAGCCAGAGTAAGGGCCAGCGAAGCGCCGTACGCTGTGATCCCGACTGCAAAGAAGTACCAACGCACCGTGGACTCCTTCGTGGTAACAGACTTTTGATCGTAGGTGACGTCCCAGGTCATGGTCCAGGTTTGAGGATCGAACGTGCCTGTCCCGCCCGTCACCTTTCCAACTTCGTGCGCCTGACCTTCCTGAACGCCGAAACTGTACAACAACGGTGCGATGGCGATGATCGCCACGATGATCGCAGCCGTTAAACCCACGGCAACTTTGTTGGCCGCGTCAAGCACCAAGACGGAAGTGACGCCGGTCGCCAACGTACCGAGGAAGGTAAAATTTGTCAGCCACGAGGAGTCTGGGAGAAGCTGGGCAGCCTTGATGTTGTCTTCCCAACTCCACCCCTTACCCAAACGCACACGACCCAACAGCAATGAAGCCAGCGTCAATAAGAAAGGCAACCAGAACACCAGATAACCCGATGCATACGGCACAAAATTCTCGCGTGCATAAAGCTGAACCGGAATGACACTCACGGATTTGCTGTCGACAAGAGTCCCTTGGGCATTGGCTCGTTTTCCCGCTGTTGTCAATACGAGATGACCTCGAAATGACTTCGCATTTGATTGCGGACTATCTTTGAAGGCTGTTTTGAGCTGGTTCGCGGTTGGAAGGGAGAAGACCTGAAGCACAGCGTCGTCCTGAGGCACGGCGAGATCCTTGGCGGTGGTGATTCGATTTGTCGCGCCCTCAAGAACAAGGGTCAGGGTACCTTTCGCGTTGGTCACCCCTTCGTTGATGATCGAGAGGGTCTCCTTGTCTCCCACGTACGTCTCGAGTGAACTCGGCTGACTGATGGTCACCGATTGTGCGCTGACCATGCCAAGCAAGCAACACACCGTGACAAGCCGCCGTCGTTGTCTTCTTCCCAGCATAGATCACCTCCGGCGCGCGGAAGGCGAAGAAGGTGGGGCGCCACTTTCAGCGTACCTCTGAATTTCTGGTTACGCCGCGCATGTGTTGTGCCAAAGATTGTCTGGGGATGTCAACGTGAGACTTTTTTGTCTTCCAGGGTCGTGAACAAGCCATTCGCCCACGTGCACGACCTTGTCTCAGGCTGCGGGGCTCACATGAAGGGTGTGAGTACTTGCCTTGTGGCTGCCCCAGCCGACCCGCCACTTCTATCGGTGGTCTTCGGCGGTCGCTTTGCCTCACTCTCTCCCATACTTAGTGGTTAGAGGTCGGCGAGCTCGGCCGCGAGGTCGTCCGCCGGGACTTCAACGTAGGCGCGAGTGATGTTGACGCTCGCATGCCCCAGGTGGTGCGCCACGCGAGCGAAGTCCCGGGTGCGTTTGTACAAGAGTGTTCCGTTGTACTTCCGGTACGGGTGGAACCCCGTCCACTTCAACCCCTCTGCTTCCATCAGTCGCCTGAGGTGGTAGGCCGCGCCCGAGCGGTAGCGGTAGGTGAAGAGTCGCCTATCGTGCCCATGGCCCACGTGATCCTGCAACGCATCGAGCAGCGTCCCGGAGATGCCGACAATACGCACCTTTTCTCCCTTGCCCCGGACGGTCAGACGACGGTTCCCGGTATCGATGTCCTTCCAGGTGAGCGTCAGGGCCTCTTCGATCCGCAATCCGGCATGGGCCGTCAGGAGGATCAGAACCCGCAGGTCGGTGCGCTGTTCCCGTTCCGCTGCCGCGAGGGCGCGGTGCACCACGGTCTCCCGGTACGGTGGGCGTTTGCTGATGGCGTCGGTGTGGTCCCTCGGTTGCTTCACGTCCTGGAACGGCTGGGCATCCGTCGCTCCTGCCCAGCGCAGGGCGGCGTATAAGGCGTTCGCGGCCGCGACTCGGGAGCGGACCGTCGCGGGCGCTTTCCGCTGTGTTCCTTCCCTGTTCGCGGTGAGGCTGGTGACCCAGAAGGCCGCGTCGTTGCGCCGGGGCCGCAGGAGGTTCCAGGCGCGGTCCTCGGCGTGAGTGAGGAATTGCCGGACGCCGGTGCGATACGAGCGCAGAGTATGGGGGCTGATGGTGATGCCGACCTGCGAGAGGGTGGTGAGGTACGTGACGGTCAGGTCCCAGAGGACGGGGAGGTTCTTGTCCCTGGCCGCTTCGGTGGCGCGGCGTCTCAGTTCGTCTTCGGGGAGGCTGGTCCATGCGGACGCCTGGTCGAGAAGGTGGGTGCGGGGGCGGTCCAGGGTGAAGGAGGGGGTAAGGGCTGGTCCTTCGCTGACGTTTCCTCCCTGGTCCATGGTTTGGATGATAACAGCTCTTATCATCCAAACGACGGGCGACCGTCCACCCGCGCCGGGGGGGCGACTGGCAGCGGCCCGTTCCCTGGAGTACCATCAGGTCGGTTCTGTTCCGCGACCCGTCAGCTCGCACCCCACCCGGGGCATGGTGAACACGGAACGTTCTTCCCCCTTTTGCCGAGTCTCCTCGAGAGCGAAGCAAGAAACGCGAGCGGTCTTGCTTCAACGCCTCGGGAGAGTCGTATGAACACATTATGGAAAGACCAGGCGCGGCGGCTGGTGCAGGCGCTGCCGCAGCCAGGAACCCGTCTTCGTCACAGTCACGCTCTTGAAGTCGTGGCCAGGGTGTATGGGTTTCCGAACTGGGACACGCTGTGTGCCCAGCCTGCTGTTGCACTGCCGGACCCCGCCGGCTCCGCGAAGCGGCTCCAGGCCGCATTAAGGACATACGGCGTGCTTGTGGACACGGAACAAGCCACGGAGCTGTGCCGAGCGTGCCTGCTGGAAGGGTTCAACGTCGGGGAGGACGACCAAGCGCATGCGCTGCCGTTTGAGCTGCCCTGGTATGCAATCAGCCGACTTCGTAATGCCTGGGTGTTCCCCGAAACGGTCCGGACGCTCGCCCCGTGGCCAGTCCTCCCCTTGGCGCTCCGGGACATCATCTCGCCTGCGGAGCAGCGGCTGATCCAGCAGGCGCGTTATTTGAAGTGGTCCACGGAGCACGGTTTTCAGGCGGACGGGCGCCCCATCCGGTCCCTGGCCGGTCTCTCTGACCCCTGGCTGATGCGCTGGTATACGCTGCATCTCACCAGCGGCGCGTCGGGTTACCTGCTGTTCTGCGCCACCCATGGGCTGAGGGGATTCAGCCCGAAGTGGCGCACCGGGCACGGCCTGTTTGAGTCCTGGACCGGCCTGGAGTTGAGGCGGGGCATCCCTGCACCGCCGCCCGCGCTGCCACTCAGCGTGGCTCACCGGGTGACCCTGATCTACGGGAACGCGGCTTCCGACCGTCTCACGCCCCTGGTGTCCAGGGCGTACGGGGCGGCAAAGACGGGAAAGAGTTACCTGCTGTCCGATACCGAGCTGATGGGAACCGCCGCAGGCGCGTTGAGCGTGCCTGGACCCTGCACCGTGCTGGGGCACGCTCAGCACGGCCTGAAGGTGCTCAACGAGCGCGGCGCCGGAGCCGACGATACGCTGGCACTGGTCCTCAACCATGAGCACTCGACGTTGACGCTGCTCAGGGAGGCCCAGGAGCGCGGCATGCGTCTCATTCTGAGCCTGAACGTTGAACACGTTGAGCAGGTCACCCGGACCATCAAAGGATATCATTTGGGTGCAGATGTTCAGCTGGTGGACGCAACCCGAATGAGGGTTCCTTTGCCCTCTCCCCAACCACCCGAGCGCACCGCGTCCGGTCATCGTCACTGACGGGTTGATCCAGATGCTGGTGGCGTCCTGTTACATCAGACCACGGGTTCCAGACCTCACATTGGTTGCGCGGCGCGTTCAGGAGGCGCTGCCCAGTCCCTCATGGATGAGGGGCACCATCCACCCCGGTTCGGGCAGGTCACGTGAGATCGCGCGATTCGCAGAAGGGACAGCGCGCTGTTCAATTGTCACCACTGAGAACCGGAAGTGTGTGCTACGGGAAGGCGATCAAAACCAGGGACTCGGCGAGCTCAGGATGCCGTTCAGCCCGTTGCGTCCACACGCCCTGCCCTTGATCGCCGTGCTGTTCCCACCTAAGCCAAGTGAAGCCTGAGCCCCTGAGTCCATGCGTGCAGCGCGCCGGAGGCGTGTGCGCGGCTCGCTTCCCTGGCGATCTCCGTCGCCCGGAGGATGCCCGTCCGGGCGAGGGTTTCCAGACGTTCCAGCTCGGCTTTGTTCAAGAGGGAGCGCAGCAGCAGGCGTAGGGTGGGGCCGCTTGCCGCCCACTGCTCGGCCGGTGCAGCGTCTATCAGGGCGTCCAGCTGCTGCTGAGCCTGCTCCGCTGCGGCTTGACGCGCAGCGGCGACCTGCGCTTCCGGAGTGGGTTGCTCCTTGCGCTTGCCCGGCTGGTAGCTGCTGGACAGCATCCAATTCTCCCGGACGGCCTGCAGCCAGAAGCCGGTGGGGTTCTGAATCAAGCCGCGCCGGCACAGGTCTGTGAATGCACGCCATTTGCTGCGGATTCGCTGGCGGAAGTGGCGCCCGGAGGCGGGATGGAAGTACAGGCTCGACACGGCATCCGGCTCCACGCCCGCTTCAATGAGGGCCGCTTCGATCTCAGGGGGAACACTCAATTCAGGGACTGAGGCTATACAGCTCACAACAGGACCGGCGGGCAGGCTTTCTGTTTCTGTCATGTGCTGTATAGCGCCGGTCCCGCGGATGCCCTCGGCGTTCAGGCCCTGGCCGGTCAGGCGGCCGATGGTGGCGAACACCTTGCCGGCGGAGCTGGCCGCGATGGGCCAGAGCGACAGGTCCAGGCCCAGAGCGATGCACAGGCTGGCGAGGACGGCGTCCTTGCCCTGCTCACCGCGCGCTGCCAGTTCGTTCACCAGGACCGCCTGCAGGGCGGCCGAATCGACCATAAGTTTTTCCACTTGCAACACCTCTCCTGTGGGTGTAGGCTCATGGCATCCACGCGCAGGTGCCCACACCAGCGAACCCCAGCTCCCCAGCTGGGGTGTTTTTTGGGGCAGACTCTCCCCTTTCCTGCCAGCCGTCATCGTCAGGTCATGACGGCAGTGTACATGCTTTTCGGGTAGGTGTGCCGATTTTAGTTTTGGCTGGACCCGCACCAGGACGGCATTTTGTTGATTAGTTGGTTAATTGACTGATTTGTATACAAGCTGATTGGTCTATCAGCTAATCAATATATACGTGGATCAATCTACTCGTTGATCAATGAACCAGTTGATTAATCAGATGACATACAAACAAATCAGTCGATTAACCTGTTGATTATCAAACTGTTGGACTAGTTAATTGATTAACTTGTATACAGATCTACAGATCAACTGGGTGATTCGCATATCTGCTTGCAGGTTGATCGGTTGACCCGTATGCTGGTCAACACATGGGCAGACTCCTGATTTCACTTGCCAGCCTCAAGGGTGGGGTGGGCAAGACCACCTCTGCCATCCACATCGCCGGACAGCTCACCCGCCGGGACAGGGGAGGCGTCGCGGTGGTGGACCGCGACCGGACCCGCAGCGCCACCAGCTGGAGCCGGGGCGGACACCTCCCGTTCTTCGTCGGAACGCAGGACGCCGTGATGCGCCGCGCCGACGAGTTCGGCAGCCTGGTCATCGACAGCCGCGGCGGTCTTGAGAACGAGGAGTTGCTGGAGATGGCGGAGGCGAGTGACTTTCTGCTGCTGCCTACCAACGTGGAGTACATGAGTCTGGACGCCATGGCGCAGACGGCCGAGGCGCTCGCGGAGATGGGCACGCGGGCGTTCGCGGTGCTGTTCACCATGGCCAAACCTGGAAAACGGCTCGACACCGCCCGGGTGGTGCTCGAGGAGCTGGGTCTCCCGGTCATGGCCGCCACAGTCCGTCAGTCGGACGCCTTCAAGGACGCGAGTGAGCAGAGCGTGCTGGTGAGGGACGTGCGCGGTAACCGGCTGGCGAAAACCTGCTGGGCCGACTACGAGGCGGTGGTGGACGAATTGTTCGTCCGCATGGGCCGCGCGGAGGTGGAGGCGTGACCCTCAAGGACCTCAAGAACGCTTCGGTCGCCCGGCAGCAGGCGCAGCCTGACGAGCCGCAGGAGAAGCCAGGTCAGGCTCGTCAGGCGCCGGGGAACGACCGGATGAAGATGCTGGGCGCGCGCGTGCCGATCAGCATCCACCGGGAGTTCCAGACGCAGCTGTTCCGCGCCCAGGAGCAGTTCCCGGACCTGACCGCTCAGCAGGCGATGCCGGTGCTTGTCCGTCTGCTGCGGGACGAGTCGGTGTGGCGCAAATTCATGGCCGAACTGAAAAAAGAATAGGGAAGTCCTATGTCGCAGCGTCCTGCCCGCTTGGCAGCGTCTGGCAATGAGTGCTGCCAACCAGAGTGCAAGCAGGACACTTCATGGCGGTCGCGCCGACTGTGCATGCCTTCCACGCTCCTCTGGTGCCTGTTCACAGGCTGCGAGAGCGAACCGCTCGGGACGCCACTGAACCGCTCGTCTCACCTCGCTAGGCACGCCTGCTTCTTGGGCTGACCGGAGAGAAGCGACAACCAGTGACCCCACGGCACCTTGGCAGGTGAGGTCAAAACGTCGCGGCCGGGACCGCTTGCTGAGGAGGTCGCCCGGGTCACGTATTGAAGCTGGATTGACCAAGCTCTGCCGGATAGACCGAAGAGGCCAGCCCGAACTCCCAGGTTCGGGCTGGCCATTGGGGTGTCGTCAGCGGTCCGTGCAGGTCAAGGTACCGTTGATGTTCGCCATGATGTCGTTCCAGCTTAAGGACTGGAAGAAGGGACGCCACTGGGATGGGGCGATGAAGTACATGCTGCCGGCGTGCAGCCACACAGGAACGACCCGGCCAGCAAGTCTGGCGCTCCGCGCGCATGCTTGCAGGGCGTCAATGGTGGCCTGCCGTTGGGTAGGGGTCTGGAAGTGGAAGTTCGAGTTCAGCGGCACGATGATCATCTGCTGGCCCTGCTCCCGGATATGCGCCACGTCGAAGTTACTCATTTCAGCTACCTTTCGGGGTCAAGGAAGGCGTCAAGCTGACACAGGTTGAGGCGGAGAATTTCGGCTGGAGCCGTACTTGCGTTGGTCTCCTGCCTGCTGAGGAGGGTCCTGGCCCAGGCAGCGGCCGACGCCCTCATGGACGACATGCTTCTCGCGGGGCTGCGTGAAATGCCGGCCGAGCAGGTCGATGGTGGTGACGCTCCCCGACACAATCACCTGCGTGCCAAGAATGTCGCGGACAAGCTCGGCCGCGAGGACACTCTGAAAGGCCATCGGGGCCTCAGCGGCGCGCCGCCAGCCAGCAGGATCATCCCACCGCGGACGCCTTGCGAGTGGAACGTCCGCAGTACCTGCCCTTCGAAGGGAGCGAGAACGTTGACGTCCTGAAGATGTCCTGTGGCCCTCGGTCTTTCTCCATCAGCATCAACGTCAAGAAGACGGCGCGAGTGAAGTCCGGAATCGAACGATCGCGGCACGACGCTGAACGCACATGCACCCTCCACTTCGCGCCTGATCGAGCATGCTGCCGCTCTGTGGCCCACGCAGGACATCGAATTGAAAGCGCGTTTCGAGCGGTGTCGAACGGCCTTCCAGATGCCGGACGAGTTCCGCGACCGCCATGCACGCGCTCAGGCAGGCCACGAAGGGGACGGAGGGCGCGAACCCCTGGCGTTGGCGTTCAGCTGACAGCGCCTGGGTGATACCTTCCGACACCACCGAACAGATCGGCTGCCCAATCCGTGACGCCAGCCACGGGCGCTGATGTTCAGGAGCCGTGAGAAGATCTGCCTCAGTGACCGGCTCGTCAGGCTGAGCCAGCCTGGCAGGCGAAAGGCCGGTCGCTTCCATCTGATGCGTCAGCGCTTCCCTGGCGGGAAGGTCGAACAGGCACTGCAGACACGCCACGTCACCTTCCGCCGGGTGCCGACTGACTTGGCACATCAAGGCACCGATGGCGCCGTCAATCACGACGTCCGGCCACAATTGCCGCTGCACGGCGTGACGGACCTCCACGTTGTCCAGTCCATTCACCACCACGCGGTGGTACGGCAATGCACCGCCGGCACCGAACGGCAGCTCCTCAAAGGGCGACAGATGGGCATGCACATCTGAGCTGACGAGGGCAGTTCGCAGCCTGCTAGCGAGCACTTCGGCTTTGGCCTGCCCCACATCGGCCGGGCCGATCAGAAGGCAGGTCCCGAGATTCTCGGTGCCGAACAGCTGGCGATCCACGATGTCGATCCGGCCGTAAAGGGGCAGGTCGGAGAGCAGCGCGATCACGCCATTGCCGATCGCCCCGGCTCCGGTGATCAGGACATCGCCATGGAGCTCAGCCGGGAGGGTGGGGCCGGGGTCATCCGTGTTGCTGGCGTACGTCTCGAGTGAGAAGGTCAGGCTGTCGAACAGTGCTGCACGCTCCGGTCTGACCGGCAGCAGGCGTTTGAAGACCTCGGCTGCCCCCAGAGACGCGGCGGCCAGCGCGCCGATCGGATTCCACTGCCCACATTCACCCGAGATTGGGAGCGCGCCGGATGTGACACGCGCGAGCCAGCCATTGCTGTTGATGGAGGTCCACGGCAATGCAGGGTGGGCAGCCGTGCCGACATTGACAATGGCATCGAAGGTGTTCAGGTCGACGGGGCCGACAGTGAAGTGCACGGTGGCTCCGAACTGCACCTGCTCGGCGATGGCCTGCGCGGTGGCCAGCAGCGCGTCCGATGTTGCGGGCAGCTGCACAGTGAGATGAAGCGTGGTTCGGACCAGCAACCGCAGGGTGTGTTGAAAGCACACAGCGCCGTTGCGGGTGTTCAGGATGTCCGCCTCGCCCGTGAGCAGGACGCAGGAGGCCGTGAAGCGGTGCGCGTCATCTGACCCATTCCCACCGGTTTGGGTGACGGACGCGGTTTTGGCAAGCCGGGAAAAAGCCAGAGGAAGGTCAAGGTTCACAGGGGTCCTCCCCGACCGAGAGCACTTGGACCACCCGGTCGGCGGGCGTCAGGATGCGGGTGCGCACTTCATCCGTGTTCAGCAGCCTGTAGCAGCCCGCGGCATCGGTGCTCGGTTCGAAGACGTGAAATCCAAAATCAATGGCCTGCGTGTCCGGATTCAACGCGTAGTCCGGCGCGACCGCAGAGAGGTAGGAAGGCACCCGCAGGCCATAGGTGTGATCGGTCCTGGAGAAGCGCACGCCAGCGAACGGGCCGTGAGAGTGAACCTGACCCACAAGCCGCACGCCAAGCTCGAAGGCAAGGTCGGCGACGTCGGCAAACAGGACGCTGTCAACCGTCAACAGGTCCGGGGCTTTTGCGACGAGCGGGCCCCGCAAGCGCACGACGTGCGTCACCTCCGCGACACGCCCTTCTCGACGGCCGAGCCACAACACGATGCCCTCGTTCCCAGCGCGGCCGTCGATCGCCATCTCCTCCAGCGAGGCGGCGACAGCAGCTTGCGGCAGAATCCAGGTGTCGATGGCGGGAAACATGGGGGAGGTCATCCGGCCCTCCCCGTGTAGGTCTGGTCGAGTTCGTCCTGAAGGATGCGGAGCACTTTCAACAGCACATTCCCGTCCGGCTGCCACCGGAAGTTGGGGTCGGTCCGCCATTCCTGATGAAGGGCGAACCCTTCGGCGGTGTAATTGGCGCAGATGTCAAGGGGTGCGCGAACGCCGCGGGCGTTCGGCCAGGCGTGCGGCACATCGTCACGGTGGCTTTCCGGGTCTCGGAACTTCACCGAGGGGGCCTGGTCGGGGTACTCCGACCAGCGCAGGACAACCAGGAAGAGTTCGTGGGTGGCCGATGCGGGCCTGAAGGAGGCATGGACCTCCAGCGGTGCGGGCCGCTGGAGGTCCCAGATCTGTGCCTCTTCCAGGCCTCGGATCACGCTCAGGTCGTCATCCAGAGCGAGTTCAGAGAAGCTGGAAGACGTCACCGTTCAGCCCTGGGTGATGACCTGGGCCAGCGCCATCTTGACCTCAGGGTGATCGCCCACCAGCCGCCCCAGTGTCTCATTGGGGTCCGTCAGCTTGGTGCGGTTGTAGATCAGGTCGTACGTCACCGTGCCGGTCTGCTCCACGGCGCCGTCGGTAAGGCCAAAGGCCTGAAGGACCAGCGTCTTCAGTTCGCCCACGGTCGTCGACGGGGTCAGGTGGTCGTGGTAGGGCTCCACCGCCGCGGGATACCGCACCTGAACGTTGATGGCATGGGGTTTGACCTGCGGGGGCACACTCGTCTGATTGTTCATGGGACCACCTTTAGGGGTGTACTCTTGACGGTGCGACAAGAGAGAGATAAGGTGGCGTCATCATCGCAACCACCTGGAACGAAGAGTTCTGGGCTGTACCTCGCCGCGAGCGCTTACTCGCGGCGAGGTCTTGTTGTGTGCTCAGGGGGCAGGTCCGCTCATGCCTCACTTGTACCACCTGAAGCGCAAAAACGCAAACTGTTACATCACTGAGCGTAACTGAGGAATTGAATAACACCGTCCTAGAGGGTGTTTCTCCTCAAGATTTTACTTGACATACTCTATATTCCGGTGTAACATGCATATGGGGAAGTCTGCCGTGACGAGCAGCCTTCCCAGACTCGAACAAGGGGGACACTGTCATGGACTTGGGCAACCGCCTCAAAGAGCGCCGAGAACGCGCCGCGCTGACCCAGGAGTACGTTGCACGGCAACTCGGTTTGTCACGGGAGATTCTGTCCACCTGGGAAACAGGAACTCGGATGCCGAACACCAAGCAACTGGACCTCCTCGCCAAGCTGTACCGCACGGAACTCGCGTACCTCATTTCCGGGCAAAAGGAGAGGAATCGGGACCGCGATCTTCTCTTTCAGGACCTGCCAAACAGTCAGGAGGTCAGGAAAGCGTTCACCAGTTGGCTTGATTTCCTGGACAACTGGGCAGCCTTCATTGCGGCATCCGGAGAAAGCCTGCCGGGCCCAGGGCGACCTCCGCGGGCGCTGGATCAGGGTGGAAACATTACCGATGCACGGAAAGCGCCTACATTGGCTGTGGAAACTCGAAACGAGCTGAAGCTCGCCTCCGATGCAATTCACGACATCGAAACACTTTTGGACGAGCAAAACATCTTAGTTTATAAATCATCTATCGAATCAGACGATCAAAAGGACACAGTTTCAGGTGCTTTCTATAATCATCCGGAACTTGGGTATTGCATATTTGTCAATACACATCAGAAGAACGCACGTGTCCGTTTTACTCTAGCACATGAGTTTTCGCATGCATTATATCACTATCGCATGGGTGGAATTATCAGCCGAAACGGTGATAAGAATCCCAGAGAAGTCTTTGCGAACGTATTCGCCGCTCATTTTTTAGTCCCTGGAAAAGCATTACGAGAACACATCAATGATATCGGCGGCAAAGAATTTCTTGATAGTTTTCAAGCATTCCGCTTGGCATTTCACTTTAATGTTAGCTATTCTATGATGCTATTTAGGCTAAATAGTGAAAAGCTGATCAATTCGGATGAAATGAATGAGTGGGCACAATTGAATGTCAAGACACTGGCAAGGAAGTGGGGTATACGAGCGAGTGACAACTATTTTGCTGATGCTGTAGACACACAACCAACGCACGCCAACACGCTGGGACTCGCCCATTATCCTCTTTCAGTCCTCAAGCGCATAAAAACATCTTACGAACGAAAAAAAGTAAACGTGGAACAGGCTGCCCACCTGCTCTGCGTCAGTGAACAGGATCTACTTGATGGACTGTTACAGCCAAAGCCAAATCCCGACAGTCTTGATTTGCTTGAACTCGCCGACCTCCTCACCATCCGGTGACAAGAAAAGGATGCCATGCATGTGTACCTGAATGCGACCAGTTATGAAGGTCCGCTTGAAGAAGGAAACTCACACGCTCAAATTTTCTTGGATGAAGCTCACACTGCATGGGTCGTCAAATCTGTCACCAGTTCCCGATTGGGAATTACACATGGGCGCGCTCTTTTTAACGAATTTGTCGCAACGCGCGTGGCCGAACTGCTCGGGCTGCCCGTGCCACAGGTCGCCATCATGGCCGTGGATGATCCACTTTTGAATGCGTTCCCTGAATTGCGAACCCCCGCCTCCGGTTCATTTTCCGCTGGTCTTCACCTAGCCACGCGATACCATCAGGGCATCACGCTCCGTGCCTTTCGAACTGCAGGTGTGCCTGAACTTGCTCAACGGAAAGTCATCAACAAACTCGATGCCAACGGCGTCGTGACATTCGATACGTGGCTGTGCAATCCAGACCATGCGGACGAAACAGAACTCGGGCTGTACGAAAACGAAGGAAATCTGCTCTTCGAGACCACCCGGCCTGGTGAACTTCGACTCATGATGCTTGATCATGGTCAAGCCTTTACCGGTGACTGGCACGACCGCGCTGACGGAGACCCCGTTCGGCGCTTGGGAAGCTGGCCCACCCGGTTGATGGGCCATTACGAGGTGTTTGTTCGAGGACGGTGGCTGAATGTGACGTCGTGTGTCGAATGGCTCGCCCAGATCCAGAAGGTGACACTGGCGGACCTGAAGAGAATTGTGAATGAAGTGCCGGCGGCGTGGCGAGAAGAGATCCCGGAAGGGGAAGTGGAAAAGTTACTTCTCTACCTCCTGGTCCGGGCCACCACAATAGAGAAGATTGTCTACCAGGAATTCGCGACCATGCCAGAGCGCCTCCGTAGGGGGGTGACGCACCCTTGACGCAACTGATCACCGCTTACTCCTCTTTGGTTCAATTCGTACCGGACCGAATCCGGGCCGAGCGCGTCAATGTGGGACTCATTCTCCAGGCACCGACCTACGGATACGCTGCGATGACCTGGAGGCGACAGATGGACGTCGCCCTGAGGGCCATTCACCCCCAAGTGGACGCCCAATTGGTGCGCTTCCTGGTGCGCGGCATGGCTGATCTCTTCGTTCCCTACGCGCATGAACCCCGTTATGAGCGATTGTTCCCACAGCAACCAGGCAAATCCCATCCCACCCATCCGGAATTTCTTGCTGGGTTCCGCGACAGGTACGGACTGCTGCACATCACAGAGCCGAGGACAGTGCTGGTGAGCGAAACGCTGGGATTGACGGCCAAGCTCCGGGTCCTCCGGGAACGGCTCCTGGAGGTACACAGCGCCGTCACGGAGCGACCATCCCTCACCAAAAGCGAACTGACGAAGCAAGTGGTGACTACCCTCAGAGCCGGGCGTGTGCCACTGGTGACCCAGCCAACATCCTTCCCCGGAGAGCGCTGGCCACACAATCGCTTCGATGCCTTGAACATTCATCAAAATCGGCGGCACCTGCACTTCCTCTCGTACGAGATCGCCGACGCCCCCAGCGCCGCAGCCAAAGGCTTCGTGATGTCGGTGATGGACTTGCGTTCCGGGGGCGCCCGCTACCAGGACGACCATTTCGGAGTCGTGGTTCAACGTCCGGAGCACCACAGGTCAAACAAGGAAGACTATGAAGCGTTGCTGCGGGTCTGCCGCTTCAACCGCATTGCCGTGTTCGAGAATCACCCCGACGACATTCGCCGTCTGACCGAACGCCTCCTGAGTCCACAGGGTCTGGTCGTGTAAGGAGCAGGGCAGAAACGGCAAGTAGGCGGAACATGAAAAGCTAGGCCGTGCAGCGTCTTCCTGTGGCCTTTAACCAGAGGCTCTTTTGTTGACAGTGGTGTTCAGCGTGATTAAGATAAGTGTAACGAGTACCCAAGCGCCCAGGAATGGGAGAGGCTAGGGTCTTTTTTTTGCTCGTGTCGTCCTGACTTGATACCTTGAGTTCCACCCATGAAGCCCGTGTACACGAAAACGCCACTGACCCTGCCGGAACAGGTTCAGCACCTTCACAGCAAGGGCCTCCTGATTCCGGACGTGCCGCATGCCGAACGTGTCCTGCGGCGCGTTGGGCTCTACCGCTTCAAGGGCTTCCTGCTGCCCTACAAGACCAGCTTGGGGTACCGGTCGGGAACAAGCTTTGCGGACGTGGAACGTCTGATGACGGTGGATGCAGAACTCCAGTTGCACGTGTTGAAGGCAATGCAGACGGTCGAGGTCGGCGTCCGACAGGCCATCGTTCAATTCATGATCGAACGGCACGGGCTCCGTTGGTACGCGGACTCAGGGCATTTCCACGATCCAAACGAGTTCTTCAACCACGCCGAGTTCCTGGTCAAGGTCACCGAGGAGTTTGACCGGATGCCGGAACTGTTCGTGGGTCACTACCGTGAGCGGTACGAGCTCGGCGTTCCGCCGCCCATCTGGATGATCGCGGAGACCATGACGTTGGGGGGGTGGTCCAAGCTGTTTGCGGCGCTGAGGTCGCAGGAGGACAAGGACGGGATCGCGGCGCTCCTCAACGTCCGTGCCAGCACGTTCACTTCCTGGCTGCATGCCCTGACGGTCGTTCGGAACGTTTGTGCGCACCAGTCCCGGTTGTATGACCGGGTGTTTGCCACGATGGGGATTGCGGACAACAAGCGGGTCCGGAGGACGTTGCTTGAGCACTCGTTTGATCCGAGGGACACAGAGGCCCGCCGCCTCGCGCCACGGTTGTACGCCCTCCACCGCCTGACTCGGGAACTTGATCCAGGAACGTCTTGGACGGTCCAATTGATGGGCATCGTGGCCAACTACGGCCTGGCGGAACTCCCGCGGTTGGGCTTCCGCGCTGGGTGGGAGACCCAGGTGGAATGGAATTGAAGTGCCGTGCCTCCTGAAGCGAACGCACAGGAGGCACGGCACTTCGCCTCGGGCTCCGGGCCAGGACGCTGCTCAGGAAGGATGCTCGCCAGACCGCTTGTGTACTCCGTTACCCTAAAACGTCATGCCGCGCTCTTCTCGTGGCGGACGGTGCGCCATGCCTTCACCTCGATCTTCGGGCGTGGGTGTACGCGCGGGTGGTCCTGGGAGCTCCGTGGAGGCAGCCTCAGGGATGGGGATCTGGAATGCCAGGATGTGCCAGGCCTCGCCGCCGTCCCGGGCGAACGCCACATGGACAGCCCGGACCTCTCCGGATCGCGCGCCGAGCAGCAGAGGGCCCCGGGCATCTCCCGTCGTGCGGCCTTGCTGCTGAACTGGCCGCACGACGAGGACCACATGTCCGCCCGGCCGCGCGAGGGCACGTTGCTGCTCCAGCACGGTTCGCAGGAATTCAAGGTAGGCGTCCAGGCCGTCCTCGGTGCGGGCTGAGGCTCGCCAGGTTTCGTAGGTGGGGGGGTGGAGGACCACCAGGTCCGCACTTCCGGGCTGCAGATGACTGGGTTTCGTGGCGTCGCCGGCTTCGATGAGGGGAAGTCGGGGGTGGAGATCGCTCGCGCGGACCTGGTGGCCGAGGTCCATGGCGGCCTGCGCGACGGTGCCGGTGCCAGCCATCGGGTCCACGACCGAGCTCCGTTTGTGGGGCGTGTAGGTGGCGATGATGGCGCGTGCCACGGTGGGGTGGAGGGCTTCGGCGGCGGCCTGTTCCGGCATCAGCGGGTCGTACGGCCACAGCGGACGGTCATCGGGCGCGGTGCGGCGCGGGGGTTGACTGGAAACCCACCACAGTCCTTGTCGCAGGGTATCCTCACGCCCGAGTTCTTCGAGGACGGCCCGGACCCGGTGACGCAGGCTCCGGGCCTGTTCCACTTCGGTCGGGCGTTCGCGCGCCTCTGGGTTCCTGAGGGTTGTGGCAAGTTGTTGCCCTCCAAGAAGCAGAGGGGCCTCGGGAAGGCAGACGGCCTGAAGATTAGGCCGCCTGCCACATGGTCTCTTGCCACGTCCTGAAGGCGACCTTCTGGTAATGACGACGGTGGCGAGCGGGAACGGTGGAGCGGGCAAGGTGGTGGAGATTCATGATTCGGGCGTGCAGGTCGAGGAAGGTCTGTGCTCGTTTTCGTGATCTGAACCCTCGCTGTTGCCGTTCCTGGCGCCGTGTGGCGCGATGGGACTGCTCAATCAGGTTGTTGCAACGGGCGGTCGAGACGACCTGAACATGCTCCACGGCATGGAGCACGGGGAGTGCCCGCAGCGCTGCCCCATAGCTCCAGAGCTTGTCAGTGTGAATGACCTCCGGTACGTCATATTCCCTCAGCAGTCGGCAGAAAAACGATCTGGCGGCCTCGGTGTCACGGCGTTGCTGAAGGAAGACGTCCAATACGGCTCCGTGTTCATCCACGGCCCGCCACAACCAGTGGTTGACCCCGCCGACGTCCACACACATCTCGTCGAGCTGCCACCGAGAACCCCGTCGGGGTTCTCGGTGGCGGAGGCCCTGCGCGAAGAGGTCACTGAACTTGATGCACCACGTCCGAATGGACTCACGCGTCACGGCAATACCCCGTTCCAGCAGGAGTTCTTCGACATCCCGGTAACTCAGGGTGAAGCGGTGATAGAGCCAAACCGCGTAACCAATGATCGGGAGGGGGAACCGATACCCAGGGAACTTCTGACCGCTCAGCACCGCTTCACCCTATCCCGACAACTTGCCACAACCCTGTTCAGCTCGTTGAGCTTAGGTTCTGCGAGAAGAAGCTCTCGATCTTGTCGAATGGGATGAGGTCTGTCCGGTCGTAGAAGTCGATGTGGCGTGCCCCGGGAACGATCACAAGCTCCTTCGGGCCCGTCGCCTGCTGGTCGATGGTCTCGCTGAAGTACCGGGAGTGCGCCTGGTCGCCGGTGATGAGCAGGATGGGCCGCCGCGCGATGTCCTCAATGTGCTGGAGTGGGCCAAAGTTCATGTGGGCCGCCGCGCTGGTGACGGTAAAGGCACCGATGGACCGGGGGTGGTGCCCGCGGTCGGCAACGTAGTACTCGAAGAATTCGCTGGTGATGGGGTTGAGGCCCTCGGTGGGAATCTCTGACGGGAAGGATGGTGTCAGCGCGGGCTGACCGGCGTCGACGTCCCTCCAGCGCTGCTGTGCAAGGCCGGCCAGCGTCTGGCGGCGTTCGTCGTCGCTCATGCTGCCTTGCCAGCCGGTGCGGTGCAGGCCGCTGATGTCGTACATCGCGGCGGTAGCGACGGCTTTGATGCGCGGGTCGACTTGCGCAGCGCTGAGAGCGAACCCACCACTGCCGCAGATGCCGATGACGCCGATCTTTTCGCGGTCGACGTAGGGCAGCGTGCCGAGGAAATCCACACCAGCGCTGAAGTCCTCGGCGAAGATCTCCGGCGAGGTGATGTGCCGCGGTTCACCGCTGCTCTCACCGTTGTAAGAAGGATCGAAGGCCAGGGCCACGAAGCCGCGTTGCGCCAGCTCCTGTGCGTACACGCCCGGGCCCTGTTCTTTCACCCCGCCGTGTGGCGGGCCGATCACGAGCGCTTGATGGAAGGCGGACTCATCGAATTTCTTGCTGCGGTACAGATCCGCAGCGATCTCGATGCCGTAGCGGTTCTTATACCGGACCGGAGTCCTTGTGACGTCTTCTGAAAGAACAAAGGTGTAACCGTCGGATTGCAGGGACATAGGATCCTCCTGGGACCAGTGATCCTGGCGAGAATGACATAGGCTTTGACAGCAGCGGAACCCGATGGATTCTGCTGGCCGAGGGGCAGGTTCGTGACCACTGACCCGGGTACACCACAAAGTCTAGGCGGGAAAAACTCGGAGTACTTGCCTTATTCTCTGAATTTTTCGCCTGATCCTCTCGATGTGGGCCGACGAAGTGTTCACAGGATCGACCGCGGCCCCCATGAGCAGCCGATTCTCTGCCAGTGCCGATTGCCTCGTTCCAATCCCAGGCGGCCTGGAGAACCGCTGATGACGATTGCCGATGATGTCTCATCTCGCACCGACCACGGTGCCCCGCCGCATGTTCTCCGCCGATCAGGCTGGTGCCAGTTGGCGCCGTCCAGCGGCCCAACCGGGAAGGTCAGGCGGCGCGCATCTCTGGGTTCCGCAGCTGTGCTGGGAGGACCAGAGGCTGGCAGAGATGCTCTGAACCTCCGACTGCCTGTTGCCGTTTACCAGGGCGGGAACCTCGGTTAACGGCAGCAGGGGAACGCACCTTCAGTTGCCACGCCGCTCTGGTCATCACCGTCCTGTTCAAAGCGCCTCAATCGAGATTCGGCCGTCCTGCCAGATCAGCGTTCAACTGCCTTTAATTCGTCCCTGCCCCATTCGCTCCTGCACGCAGGTGGGCCATGTCCTTCCTGGGCGTCGTGCCAAAGAACCGGGTGTACTCGCGGGTGAATTGTGAAGCGCTGGCGTACCCTACCTGTTGACTGACGGAGCCTGCGTCCATCACCGTCGCCACGAGGAGCCGGCGGGCTTCCTGCAGACGCAGGTTTTTCTGGAACTGCAACGGGCTCAGGCCGGTGACGGCCTTGAAGTGGGCGTGAAAAGTAGACACACCCATGTGCACGCTCTCGGCCAACGCTTCGATCGTCAGCGGTTCGTTGATGTGCTTCTGAATCCACTCGATGGCCCGCGCCACCCGCTCAGTATTCGATTCGACCTGCCCCAGTTGGGCCACCATCGGTCCAGCCGGGCTGAGCAGGAGGCGCATCAGCAGTTCATCCACGATGATCGGTCCGACCCACCTGGCATCCCGTTCGCTCTCGACGGTCTCGAGAAGGCGGACGGCAGCATGGATGATGGCGAAGTTGGCTTCGGTAATCTGCACGCCCCGAGGATCGTGAACTCTGGGGAGGCCGTGTGGGTACACTTTCAGCGTCAGTTCAGCGATGCGCTGCGGGTCGAGGTCGAGTTTGAACGTCAGGAACGGTTCACTGGGACTGGCCTTCGTCACCTGAAAGGCAACCGGCAGGTTCACGGCGTACACCATCATGTGCTCGGCGTCGTACTCATACTGCTCCGACCCGATGTGGACGCTCTTGTTGCCTTGAGCGACGATGCACAGGGCCGGTTTCTGCACACTGTGGACCAAGGCCTCATGGGCCTGGGTTGACCGGGCCACCGCCACCCCCGGGACCCGGAGGGGGAACTCCGCGTCGTAGGGCGCGTGGAGGCGGACCAGGTCCCGCAGGCGGGCCAGTTCAGAGGCAAGGGGGGACGGCAAGCTGTCCGTGTGGAATCCTGAATCTGGAGCAGGCACAGGAGTCATGAACCTTCGACCGCCTGATACTGCTCGTCCGTCACGTGTTCCAGCCAATCCACCGCCTTGCCGTCCAGAGCTTCCTGGATGGCGATGTGGGTCATGGCTGTCTGCGACGCCGCTCCGTGCCAGTGCTTCTCCCCGGGAGCAAACCACACCACGTCACCGGGGGTGATGTCCTCGATGGGTCCACCCTCCCGTTGGACCCGGCCGGCCCCGGACAGCACGATCAGCGTCTGTCCAAGCGGATGGGTATGCCAGGCGGTCCGGGCACCCGGCTCGAACGTGACCGCCCCCCCAGCCGCGCGGGCCGGTGCGGACGCAGAGAAGAGCGGATCGATCCGGACGGTGCCGGTAAACCAGTCGGCGGGGCCTTTCTGTGAGGGTTGACTGCCTGCACGCTGAATGTCCATAACCTTCTCCTTTACTTGCTGATATTGCTGATGACTTGAACGTTCCCCAGCTGCCGCACCACGTTCACACCCTCGTCCAGCCTCCCCAGGATGATCAGGCCGCTGGAATACCTGAAGTCCTTGTGGAACAGGGCCAGGTTGCCCAAGGGGGCGTCGTAGGCGATGTCACCGGCCTTCGGTGTGGTGCCTGCCGGTGCACCCCCGGGGCTGAGTGTGCGGGACGGGGACGCGGTTTTCTCTATGCCGCCATCATCTTCCGGCGTCAGGGTGAGCGGCAGGAGGGAAAGACAGTCACGGGTTGTTTCACTGTTCTTCAGGGTCTTCCCGCTGATGGTCCGGGTGAGGTGCATGCTGGCCTGCTTCTGTACGGTCTTCTGCCCCGTTGTAGCGGGCAACAGGGTTGGCGCCGCGCTGCTGGCGAGCGCAGCTGAGAACGACTTCACGCGTCGACCTCGCTGGGCAGAACGCGGAGCGTGGCCGCTCTGGCGCGTTCACCGATCATAGGAGCAAGGTAAGGACGGTCGGCGTACTTCGCACGGTAAGCGGAATCGATCCTTGGCTGAACCTCGCTGGTTACAGGCCCGAAGGTGACCGCCCGGGGCATGTCGGCGGTGGTGACCCGCCCGGCCTTCTGCTTCAGGGCGGCCTGGTACCAGCGCGAATCCGTTCCGGTAGAGGCGCGGACGTACACCTGACCATCGACCACCACCGACCAGATCCAGGTCAGGGTGCCGTACGTGACGCCGTCACCGCGCAGGGGAGCGATGTGCAGGTCGTCGTTTCGAGCGATTGTCTGAAGTTAGTCTGCCGTCCAGCGGGTCATCTTCCGCTCCTCTCCACACGCTTCTGCCCGGGATGTTCCTCTGGCAGAGCGCCATGTTCCTGCTCCCAAGGTAGGCGATCGGCCTCGGTCATGTTTGCCTGATTATCTGAATTTTTGTCCCGATCCTCTTGACGTGGCGGTGCCCTTGAGGCACACGGCTACGGTGAACCGGTGGCCCACACGCAGCAGGTGAACACGCCATGTCGCCCCGCACCGCGCCCTGAGGCCCAGGTCATCAGCGAGTTGACCGCGCAAGTACCAGGAGAACATCCATGAGCAAGGTTTACTTCATTACCGGCACCACCCGAGGCATGGGCACCGAGTTCGTCCAGGCGGCCCTGGCATCCGGGCATTCCGTTGTGGCCACCGGTCGGCGCCTCGAGGCGGTCACGGCGGCCGCTGGCACCGATCCGAATCTGCTGGCCGTCCAGCTCGACATCACGTCCCCCGTCGACGCGGAAGCGGCCGTGCAGGCGGCCGTGGAACGGTTCGGACGAATCGACGTGCTGATCAACAACGCCGCCAGCTTCCAGGCTGGCTTTTTCGAAGAGGTCAGCCCTGAGCAGTTCCGGGCGCAGATGGACGTCAACTTCTTCGGTGCGCTGAACGTCACCCGCGCGGTGCTCCCGGTGATGCGCGAGCAGCGCCGAGGGCAGATCGTCAGCATTTCCTCGACGGCCGGGGTGATCGCCGGGGAATTCACCTCCGCGTACGCCGCGTCGAAGTTTGCCCTCGAGGGGTGGATGGAGGCGCTGCGCCCCGAGGTCGCGCCGTACGGCATCCGCACGACCGTGGTGGAACCCGGGTTCTTCCGCACGCAATTGCTGGAGAAGGAGTCGACGATCCTGCCGGGGCTGTCGCTTCCCGACTACGCGGCGCGCACTGCACAGATCCTCCCGGCCTGGGAGGCGATGAATGGCCAGCAGGCTGGCGACCCGGCGAAGCTCGCCCGGGCCCTGCTGACGCTCCTCGACTCGGCCACGCCGCCCGAGCGCTGGGTGGCCGGCGCCGACGCCGTCCAGGGCGTGACGCAGAAGGCCGATCGGCTCCGTCAGCAGGCGCATGCCTTTCCTGAGCTCTCGACCACCCTCGACCACAACCCGGTGTCCTGAGGCCGCCGATGGAAGATCACGTCGTTCGGTTCCCCGCTGCCGCGTCGCCCGCCCGGTGGGGTGCGGTGCTGGCCATGACCCTCTGTGTCGCGACGCTCATCGCGTCCGAGTTCATGCCGGTCAGCCTGCTGACGCCCATCGGCGCCGACCTCCACATGACCGAGGGCCGCGCCGGCCAGGCCATCGCCGTCTCCGGCTTCTTTGCTGTGGTCACCAGTCTCCTGATCGCCTCGGTCACACGTGGCATCGACCGCCGAACCGTCCTGCTGTCGATGGCCCTGCTGATGATCCTCTCGGGCGCGATGGTGGCGCTCGCACCGAACCCCCTCATCTTCATGGCCGGGCGTGCCCTGCTCGGCGTGGTGATCGGCGGCTTCTGGTCGTTGTCCACCGCCACGCTCATGCGCCTCGTGCCGCACGGGGACGTTCCGCGCGCCTTGGGTTTGCTGAACGGCGGGAACGCCCTGGCCACCACCATTGCTGCGCCGCTCGGCAGCTTCCTGGGACAGTACGTCGGATGGCGCGGCGCGTTCTTCGCGGTGGTGCCGCTTGGGGTGCTGACCCTCGTCTGGCTCTTCATGAGTCTCCCCCCGATGCCCTCCGAGCGGGACGCCCGCGGCGGGTCGGTCTTCCGGGTCCTGCGGCGTCCGCAGGTTTCCCTCGGCATGCTGGCCGTCACCCTGCTGTTTCTCGGGCAGTTCGCGCTGTTCACCTACCTGCGTCCCTTTATGGAGACCGTCACGCGGGTCGATGTCTCGACCCTCTCGCTGCTCCTGCTGATCAACGGTGCTGGGGGCCTGCTCGGCACCGTCCTGATCAGCGTGATGCTCCGCACCCGCCTGTACAGCGTGCTGATCAGCATGCCGCTGCTGATGGCCGTCATCGCGGTGGCCCTCACGCTCTATGGCGCTTCACCGATCGCCGTCGGGGTGCTGCTCGCCGGCTGGGGCCTGATCGGCACGGCCGCACCGGTCGGGTGGTCGACCTGGATGAGCCGGGTGCTGCACGACGACGCCGAAGCGGGCGGCGGGCTGATGGTCGCGGTGATTCAGCTGGCCATCACCCTCGGCGCCACGGCCGGCGGCCTCCTCTACGACCGGAGCGGCTACCAGAGCACCTTCGTGTTCAGCGCGGCGGCGTTGTGCGCCTCGGCCCTGCTCGCGTGGCTGGGATGGCGGACTTCGCGCCGGCCATCGGGTCACCAGTCATGACATCGCACGACGAGTGAAGACGCGCCCAGCGACTGTTGCTCCCAGCACCTTCCCAGAGTTCAAAGGAGAATGGCCATGAAAGGAACCATGCTGTACGGCCCGCGCGACGTGCGCTTCGAGGAGCGCCCTGACCCGATCATCGTCGAGCCCACCGACGCCATCATCCGCATGAGCGCCACCTGCGTGTGCGGGTCTGACCTGTGGCCGTACCGGGGCGACGACGTCAGCGATCAGCCGATGCCGATGGGCCACGAATACTGCGGCATCGTCGAGGAGGTCGGTCGCGACGTGCGTCACCTCAGACCCGGCCAGTTCGTGGTGGGCTCCTTTTTCGCCTCGGACAACACCTGCCCCATCTGCAATGACGGGTACCAGAGCCGCTGCGTCGACGCCCGCCCGATCGGCGCGGAAGGCGCGCAGGCCCCGTTCCTGCGGGTCCCCCTCGCGGACGGCACGCTGGTCGCCACCCCGGAAGTGCCGTCGGATGACCTGCTCCCAAGTCTGCTGGCGACCTCGGACGTGCTCGGCACCGGCTGGTTCGCCGCGGACGCTGCGAACGTCAAGTCGGGCAAGACCGTCGTGGTGGTTGGGGACGGCGCGGTGGGCCTCCTGGCGGTGCTCTCTGCCCGGCAGATGGGCGCCGAGCGGATCATCATGATGAGCCGTCACGAGGACCGCCAGCGGCTGGCCCGAACGTTCGGTGCGACGGACATCGTCACCGAACGCGGCGACGAAGGCGTGGCGCGCATCAAGGAGATGACCGGCGGCCTGGGGGCCCACTCGGTGATCGAGGCGGTCGGCACCCAGGAGTCGATGATGCAGGCCATCCGCGCCACCCGTCCGGGCGGTCACGTCGGGTACGTGGGCGTGTCACACGGCGTGGCGCTGCCTGGACTGGAACTGTTCTTCTCCGGCGTGCACCTGCATGGTGGCCCCGCACCCGTGCGCCGCTACCTGCCGCACCTGATCGACCTGGTGCTGCGTGGACAGATCAACCCAGGGCTGGTGTTTGATCAGACGCTGCCCCTGGACCAGGTGGCGGAAGGGTACCGCGCGATGGATGAGCGCCGCGCCGTCAAGACCCTGCTGCGCCCGTGATCGCCACCAGCGAGGCGCCGCGGCCCCAGTGCGCCGGAGCGCGCGAACAGTTCGGTCCTTCAGGTCAGCCGGCAGCAGCGAACCGTCCGACCGCCTCTCATCCTTATCTCTCCACACGTGACCCAAGTGAAAGGAGCAACAGATGACCACGACTCACGATGGAAGTTTCGCAGGAAAAGTTACCTTCGTGACTGGTGGCGGAAGCGCTGCCTGGCCAAAAAAAAAGCCGGCCCGCAGGCCGCCTTGATTTCTCTACTATAGCCGGGTATGCACCCGGGGTCAACTGCATGCAGGCTCTGTAGCGGCAGTTACGTCGCCCCCATCCACCACGCGCTGAACGGGGTTCAGTTGGCGCCGTTGGGTGGGGGCGGCTCGTACACCGGCCGCGCGTCCATCTCCAGAATCTCCAGGTCCGGGAGGTCCTCCGCCACGAGGTCCACGGCGGCCATTTCCTGATCGGTCCACCAGGACGGGACTCGGTTCGGGCCGCTGATCCCGTTCAGGACCCGCTCCAGCACGGGGTCGTCCGGGCAGGTCCAGCCGGCCCGGGTCACGGTGGCGATGCGGCGTTCACGTCATCAGGGGCTCCAGGTCGGACTCCGCGTCTTCCAGGCGCTTGGCGTTGAACCAGGCACTGTCACTTTCCAGGTGCAGTTCCCGCTTGGAAGACTCGGGATCGCCTCGGGGCGTTCTACCCGAGGGTCAGCTCAGCCCGCGTTCGTACGCCAGGGCAAATGCATCAGCAAGGGTGAGGTGATCACGCCCGCCCCTACAACCATCAGGGGTCGACGTCCAGCGTCAGCAACCTCCCTGGACTTACTTCCGTGTGCGGGTACAGTCAAAAGAACGAATGTAGTCGCGGGGCTCCAGCTGATACTCGACCTTGAACCACGGGCCGCCAGGATCATTCACCTCAACCGTCGCTCCCGTCACGACCCCCCACTTCCCGGCAGCACCGTCGAATCCCCGCTGGAAAAACACCCGTTTCGTGTTCGCTTCATACAGGTACGTTCCATTCGGCGCCGTCCCGGTGCCATTGGCAGCCAGCATCCCTCGGTACACCCCGTTCGCTTCGACTCGTACCGCACCGATCGTGACAAGGCGTGCATCTGCTCCAAAACCGCTGGTCTGAGAACACACGTACAGTCCAGTAGGAAGGCCGCCACTCGTTGCGCTCCTGCCAGGCTGTGGAACGCTGAACGCATGGCCGTTGCTGTCGATCAGTGATCCTGAAGACGGAGGGGCAGCGGTTCGCGGTGTGGCCGGATTGCTGGCCTGCGATCGAGCTCGCCCAGCCATGAATTCAGCACGCGTGACTTCATGATCGTGGTTCGTGTCGAAACTGTCGCAATGACACTGTGTGAATTCTGTTCCAGAGAGCCAGCCGTCCTCGGTGATGTCCAGCGTCTTCCACAGACGCTCATCCTCGGGCGATGCAGACACTGCTTGAACGGTTGCTGTCAGAAATGCAGTCAGGGCGAGCAGAGCGGTGCAGCACGAAGCAAGAGTCCTCACCCACCTATTAAAGCGTGTTCATCGACCCATAAGCCCAACAGTCGCAACGACCAGGAATCCGGTGAGGTCAGCGCGCCCTCCGGGCTGATGGTGGTGAGGCGGTCCAAGGGCTTCGGGGGGACAGCGTTCTTCTGCCCGCACCAGGAGCGGTTACGCTCACCGCCTCGCGGTCATGGGGACCCCGACGAGTGGCTGCGCGGCCCTGTCAACCGCGACGCCCTGCACGAGGAGCGGTTGGTCGTCACGGAGGGGAACCGGGCCGCTCAGATCTCCAGACCACCCTCCGTACAGGCGACCTTCACGCGCCCTGGATCCTCGAGGTCTGACAAGCGCCACTCTGCCAGGAGCAGGTCAGTCGCGTGGCGCGGCCATCACCCTGCAGGCGCCCCGTCCAGTCGATGCGCTACCCACCAAGGCGCACAGGACGCGCGGCTCTTCCGCTATGCGGACCTGCACGGTGCGGTGGACGGCATGGGGTGGCACGACCAGCTCGAACCCGCGCGCTCCAGCGCCCCGAAGGACCGGCGTGCGCCATGTGCCAGGCGCCCGCTGGGGGCGGCGCGGGTCTTCGGGGGTCAGGCATCGTCATACTTGGAAGCGTGAACGGCTCGATCCCACTGCAGTGGAATAAAGCGGCCGCACTCATTGACCTTGCTCGAACGTATCCTGTGGTGGCTGACGTGCTGGCCAGACCCGTGCGTCTTCCGACAACGAATGCGATCCATGCTGAAGTGATCCACCGTGATTGCGGCGCGCCCTTCTATCGAGAAGTCATGGATCTGCCGTTCCCTATGGGCGAGGCCCTCCCCCTCGTGCTCGCGCATCTCTCGCACTGCTGGTTGGGAACCCTGACAGGAACGCCGAGGGGCTATGCCCTGCTGATTCGCTTTCGGGCAGAGCATCGCGGACCTGATGGGTATGTGTCGATCGCGGATGGGCCTGCATTGGACGGCGAAGCACGCGCCCGGCGCGTGAAGGAACTGTTGAAGCACGCCGCGTTGTCGCCGCTTGAACGCACAAGCTTGTTGAACGGATGGGGCCACTTGTTCGAGTGATGGGGCAGCCCTGATCCTCAGCGCCCTGTCCTCCTTGACGTGCTCAATTGCGCGGATGGGGCCGATCATCCCTCGGCCACAGCGCTCCCCGGCAAACCCGGTACGTGTGGGGCACACCGCATGTTCGAGCGGGCTGGCCAGGATGATCAGGGAGAATGCCGGCATGCGCCTGCCCCACGCCCCTCACTGCCGTCCAATGGAGGGGCGCGTGAATGCCCACGACCGCGCGAATACCCTGCAACTGCAGTGGCTGCGCGACGCCCTGTTCCCGCCACGCCGCACGGCGCGCCGCTGGACCGCCGGGCGGGGGCTCCGCTGGCCACCCCCGCCGAGATCCTGACGGCGCGACGTCGCACCAGGGCATCGCACGGGCGTGGACGCGGCATGACCCGCGCGCACAGACGAACCGGCAAGCCGGGCGACCCGCCCACTTTCGAGGATGACGGCAGGAACGCACAAGCAGCACGACGGCGACCGTGTTCCTGCAGCACGACGCCCTGTCGGCCAAGCGGAGAACAGGCCGGCTTACGCGACGGTCCGGCGCATCACCCACAAGCCGGGGAGCGACGTGAAGCCCAGGCGACGGTTCACCGCCAGCATCGGCGCGTTCGTGCTGAGGTTATGCGTCCACATGTCCGTGAAGCCCGCCGCGCGCGCCCGGCGGATGGCCTCCACCTTCAACGCCCGCGCCAGCCCCAGGCCACGCGCGTCCGGCGCCACCCCCGTGAAGTAGTTGTACGCGCCGCGCGGATGCCCTGCCACGACGCTCATCCCCAGCCAGTCCTCGCCCCGCGTGGCCAGCACGATCCACTCCGGCTGCACCGCCGGGTTCATGCGCAGCATGTGCTGCGTCTGCTCCACCGTTAACCGCGGCATCCCCTGCTTGTCCGGTGTCTCCTGGTCGCGGTCCGCGAAGAAGGAGTACAGGCGCGTCCAGTTCGCCTCGTCCCGCCCCAGCGTGCCCATGTCCTGCAGGGTGACGCCAACGTGCGCCAGGCGCCCGTCAAGATCGGCGTGGGCTGTGTCGTCGAACGCGGTCAGGTCGAGGGTCGACTCGAAGCGGTGAAGCTGGAAGGCGAAGCCTCGACGCTCGGCCCAGTCGCGCACGGCGGGCCGGGTGTCCCGCACACTCGTTTCGAGGCGCCTTGCGCCCAGGGCGCGTGCCGTGTCGCAGATGTGAGTGAGCAGCGCCGAGCCGTACCCACGTTCGCAGGCGTCCGGCGCCACAATCAGGAGGAGGTCAAGGTCTTCCGTGGTGAGCGGCGCGCTGGTCAGCAGCGCTGTCCCGGCCAGCCGGTGACCGTCATCGAGCACCACCTGGGAGAACACGCCGGACTGTTGCCGCATGTCCTGCGTCCGCTCGGCGAACGTTTCGGGCGTGTACGGCTTGACCACGTCCGTGTTGATGATCGCCACGAGCGCCGGGAGGTCATCCGGGGTGGGTTCGCGGATCGTCACGGGTGCCGAGGCTCCAGTCATACCTCATCATGCCGGAAGAACGACCACACCCTGCCATCGTCACGACCTATTGATCTCGGCATGGCTCGGCATCAACCGCTGAACGACTAGAGCTGACGACCAGTCCCCCGGCAGCGTTCTACGAGCCGAGAAGCCGTGTTCTTCTCGGTGGTGTTCAACACGGCAAGGAGACCGTTGCCAATCTGGTCACCTGCCCACCCCGCAGCCCATACAGGGCCAACGTGCTCAAGGAGAACGCCTCAGACCAACGGTAGCGCAAGCGACGGGTCGCTTCTTCTTCCGTGACCGGGATGCTGCTGATGGTGCAGTGAGGCTTGAAGGGAAATGCACTTCTTTCAAACTTCAGCGTGGATGTGACGAACTGATGATGGAGCGCGCGGAACGGTGCCTCATCGGTCATGGTGAAGGCAAAGATGTTAGTGTCTGGAAAGCGCATGACCGGACCAAAGCAGGCTTGGACTGGAGCGAATCCTTGAGCAACTTCCTGCATCACGCCGGCGATCTCTTCGATCGCTTGACCCGGCACTAACACGCCGACGCCTGATGAACCCGTCACAGTAATTTCAGCAGGGAGAGACGCGCGAAAGGCATCGCGACACGCGGTCCGCAGTTCAGTGATACGAGACGCCGCAGGCTCATCGAGTTCCAGCACAAGAAACAACGGTTGAGTGTCAGCGTCCATGGGGCAGTGTACCGAGCACCTTCCACCCCTTCGTGCTGCTTGCCGTCGCCACTCCATTGGAACGTCTGGCATCTTGTCCGGGTCGCTTCTGATTAATGCCAACCTACACCGTTATCAATAGGGTCTGTGCGACTGAACCGGCATGGTCTTGGGCCCGACCAGCACCTCGTGATGGCAGGACCGTTGAGGCCGATACCATCTAGTGGTCTGAGTCAGAAGAACGCTGGGAATTTTTGGGTGAGAGGTAAGGCTCACAGAAGCGCTTGATGTTGGCCAGGATGTCATCGGCCGAACGGGTCCACACAAACGGCGTTGGCGCCTCGTTGGTCGAAGCGATGAAGGCGTCAATCGCCTGCTCGAGCGCGTTCTGGGACGTGAAGTTGCCGCGCCTCAAGCGCTTCCGACTCAACAACGAGAACCACGACTCGACCAGGTTCAGCCACGAACCACTGGTGGGCGTGAAGTGGAAGTGCACGTTCGGATGGGCCAGCAGCCACGTCTGGATCGTCTTCGTCTTGTGCGTCACGTAGTTATCCAGGACGACGTGCACCGCGAGCTCCGCGGGGACCTGGGCGTATACGACATCGAGAAACGCCCGGAATTCTTCAGCCCGGTGGTGCGCGTAACACTGCCCAATGACACTGCCAACCTTGGCATCCAACGCCGCGATCAGCGTGGTGATGCCATGCCGGACGTATGTGTGTCCGGTCGCCTCCGGTTGCCCTGGCCGCATCGGGAACGTCATGCTGCCGCGCTCCAGCGCCTGGATCTGCGGCTTCTCGTCGACGCACAGCACCAGGGCCCGATCTGGGGGTTGAGGTACAGCCCGACAATGTCGCGTACCTTCTCGATCAAGAGTGGGTCCTTCGACAGGGTGAAGGACGACACCAGGTGAGGCCGCAGCCCGAACGCCTGCCAGATGCGATGCACGGCGCTCTGCGTCAGGCCACTGGCCTTGGCCATGCTGCGGGTACTCCACTCCGTCGCGTCTGCAGGGAGGGTATCCAGGGTCAAGCGGACGACCCGCTCCACCGCGTCGTCCTGGATGGTTCGTGGCGCGCCCGACTTGGGGGCGTCGCTCAGCCCCTCAAGACGATGAACTGCAAAGCGGTTGCGCCAGGTGCCGACGGTATCGTCACACAGCCCGACCTGGGCACCGATCTCAGTGAGCGTCCATTCCGGATGATCCGCGCTCAGCAAAATCACCTTCGCGCGGGTCGCCAATCCGCGAGGGGTTTGACGTCGTCGAACCAAGCTGCTCAACACCTGCCGCTCGGTGTCGCTAAGGATGAGGGTGGGAGCGTGCCGGCCACGATGCATACGCCACCTCCACCCGCATCGTACGCCCGCCATTCCCAGCCTTCTCCTGCATCGGACCACGCTAGGTACTTTGGGGAGTGATCAGGGCCCTATTCAGCACACAGAGCGCTGGGCGTCCAGACCCGCCATACAGAATGCAGGCCAGGGGCGGAATGCTCCTGGCCTGCATGTCGCTCGGTTGTTCAGGCGTTACGGCAGGAGTCGGTACAGGTAGCCCGCCTCCGGTAGCCTGGTCACGATGTCGTCAGTAACGAGCAGTTTGCCGTCCTCCTGCAGAGCGAGGTCCGAGAGGTAGGGATCAATCTGGACGGTGCCCCCCGATCCGAACGTGGGATCCAGCTGCCCATTCGCCTGCACCCGGATCAGATGGTCCGAGAAGGCCGCCACGATCCGGCCATCCTTCTGAACGTGCATCCGAAACGCCTCAGTCGGAGGATCCCCACACACCTTCAGAAGCGTCACGCCGCCGCTGCCAAACGAGGCATCCAACTGGCCGCGTGCCGTATAGCGGGCCATGTAACACGAGACGTTCCCGTCGACGTCTCTGGCCACCCCCGAGACCAGCAGGCGACCGTCCGGTTGTTCCGCGATCGCGTCCGCCGAAGACGCCTCCTGATTGGGCACCACCTGCACCTCCACGCCACCCGCGGTTCCGAAGGTGAGGTCTGGCTGACCGTCCGCCGTCAGGCGATCCAGACGAGTCGCCGCCGTCGGCGTCGGGTGGTGCTCGACCAGCAGGCCACCGTCACGCTGCTGAAAGACGGGCGTATGAACGGCATCGTCGGGGTCTCCGGGGTAGATGAGGTGACCGCCCTGCCCGAAGGAGGGATCGAGGGCGCCATTCGCCTGATACCGGACGAGCGTCAGGTACTGCTGAAGATCGGGGTAGGTGGTGCCGGTGTACTCATGTTGGGGCATGATGACCTTGCCGTTTGCCTGCACCACGGGCGCAAACTCATCAGTGAGTTGGATCTGTCCAGCAGTGACCGGCTGCTGCAGGACGCGCCCGCCAGTCCCGAAGCTGGTGTCCACGCGGCCGTCCAGGAAGTAGCGGGCGAGGAAGTTCGTGTACGTCTGGCTGTCCACCTTCAGCAGGCCGTGCACGACCACCTTGCCATCCCGGGTGAGCGCCATCTGTCGGGGAGCGAGTTCACCCGAAGCCAGCACGGTGGTGCCCTGCTTGCCAAAACTGAGGTCCGGCTGGCCGTTCGCAAGATATTGATGCAGGTAGCCCTGCTCACGGTCGCTGGTGAGGGCCAGGATCTTGCCGCCCGCCACGGGCAGCACCTGATGGAAGTGATCGAGTCCCGAGAGCTCCACGCGACCGTCCCCGGAGAAGCTGAGATCAGGCGTGCCGCTGGAGATGCACGTGATCTGGGGATTGAGCCAGTCCGCGTGATCGTAATAGGTGTTGTCCCCAGCGTAAAACGCGCGCAGGGTGAGGGTCTTACGGCCAATCAGGCTCACGCTGAGGGTCTTTGCGCCGTCGTAGCCGTGCAGGATGCCGCTGTCGGCCAGCCGGTCGCCGTTATCCGTCTCAAGGATGAAGAGCACCGAGCCGTTGTTGCCCACTTCGTCGTCCACGCCGACCGTCACGGTGAACTTCGTGCAGATGGCCCCGGTGCCGGTGAGGTCATAGCGCAGTTCCGAGTTGGCGTGCACGCCGTACCCCTTGGCGTACACCTTGCCGCCCACGGTGAGTGGGTGGCCGTCGTTTGCCGCGCGCCCACCGTTGCTGCGGTTCACTTCGATTGGTCCCCAGCCGTTGGTGGCAGAGGTGGGGGTCTCGTAGTAGAGCGTGTTCACCCCAGGCGTCAGGCTCAAGGCGGAGAGCCGGGTCGACATCCACGGGTCGGAGGGGTGGGCGGCGTACTGGGCAGCCCAATCGTCCGCGGCGGGTGAGGTGGCTTGCTGACCGCAGGCGGCCAGCAGCAGGGAGAGGGCAAGAGTCGCGGCGAGCTTCTTCATGGGGGCCTCCCGGCCCGCCGAGAGAAAACGGTGGAGGATGCGTCGTGGGCCAGCATGACCGTACCCTTCCCCGCACAACTTTTGAGGGGCTGCCGCTCATGTGCCCTTCAGACATGCGGCCTCGGGGCCAGATCCAGTTGTCCTTTGGGTAGGTGTTTGGAGAAGGCAGATCACGTTTATCTTTCCGACGCGTTGGAGGTTGACAGGATCAAGGCTGATTCCCAGCGTTCTTCTGCATCAGACCACTAGCTGTACTTCGGGGACTATTCAGGGTATGAATGCGGACGCGGCGAGCTGAGAAGCTGCATTTGCTCTGCGCTATTCCTGCGGACTAGGTAAAAACTGTGCCAGGAAGGGCAATGGTGGGCATGGTGGCTGTGATGAATGGCTCTTTGCTCCGCTCCTTCCCCGGCACCACGACCCTCGCATGAAGATCCTGCCCAGTTCGGGGAGCAGCGGAAGTGACGGGATACGCATGGCTCAATGATGCGTGAGCGGAAGATGCTCACTTCGTGAGCATGATGGATCCGCTCGGCAGGGTACGTTCGTGGTGGCCCACGATCCACACTCCACCGTCTTCACCCGGCGGGCCGGGAGGCTCCCATGAAGAAGCTCACCGGTACCCTCGCCCTCTCCCTGCTGCTCGCTGCCTGCGGTCAGCAGGCCGCATCGCCCACTGACCCGTACGCCGCCGAGTATGCCGCCCACCCCTCCCAGCCGTGGACGTCCAGCGCCCTCTCGGCCCTCAGCCTGACGCCCGGCACCAATACCCTGGGCTACGAAAAGCCCACGTACGCCAGCAGCGGCTGGGGACCGATTGAAGTCAACCGCAGCAATGGCGGTCGGCAGCAGCTGGACGGGAATCCCCTGACCATTGGCGGGCAGGTCTATGCCAAAGGCTACGGCGTGCACTCCACCTCGGAACTCCGCTACAGCCTGGCCGGCGCAGGGGCGACCTGCACCAGCTTCACCGCGACGGTGGGCATTGACGACGAGGTTGGCACCAAGGGCTCGGTGGTGTTCGAGGTCTGGGCCGATGGCGTGAAGCTGGCCGACAGTGGAGTGGTCCGCGGGAGTGACGGCCCGAAGACCCTCACGGCCGACCTGACCGGGAAGTCGAACTTGCGCCTGGTGGTGACGGACGCCGGGGACGGAAACTTCTACGATCACGCCGACTGGGTGAACCCCACCATCTCCTGCCAGGCCCTCACCCAACCGCACCTCACCCTGGACACGGCCAGCCTGGAGCTGTATCACCTGCACGGAACAGCCCTGAAGGCCCATCTGACCGGTTTCCCCGCCGGCCCTGTGAGTCTCCGGCTGGTGTACCGCGTCTCCCCCACGTACCCGAATCTCACCGTGTCGCCGCTGGACCTGCAGACGCCTCTGGTGGCTGGCAACGGCGACGCCCAACTCCAGCTGTTTGCGACTCGGCTCACGGCAGGCGACCCCCATCCCCAGTACGATCTGCTGGAACAGGACTACACCGTGGTGGCCAGTCAGAACGGGCGCGACCTTGCCCACGCGCCGCTGCATGTCACAGAGAAACCGCTGAAGCTGACGGCGACGTTGAGTGGCCTTCCGGCGGTGGTACCCAACGGCACCTTGGTGGATGCTGTGCTGTCCATGACCGTTGATCCACCCGTGCAGGCGCCGATCGCAGACCTGGGTCTGGCGGACGATGAACTGCATAATATGGTCGCAGAGAATCTGGGCGAAGCCTACGGGGATGGCCGCGTCACGAAACGCCATGTGCGCTTCTACGCGCAGGCGCCGGGACCGGAGATGCCCGTCGCACGGGCTGAATTCCGTATTCAGGGCTTTCTCCCTGGCGGCACAGATCTTTATAACCGGTTCGGCGCTTACTTCACCAGAATTGGGGTCTCGATCAACGTAACCTTTTGAGCCACCCGACGGGAGAACACAGGGCACCTTCCCCTGTGGGGCTCACTCAGAGACGTGGCCTGACGATCGCTGCAGCCTTGGCGGCCACCTCCGGCTGGGCATCGCCCCTCATCGAGGACAAGCGGCTGACGCGGCTGCTGAACCTGAGTTCGGAGCGCTCCGCCGAGGAGCAGGCAACGGCAGTACAGCCGGAGCCCCGGCCTGAGCAGCGACAAGCACTCCAGGACTCACCGATGCACTGGGCATTCGCCTCGCTTTCCTTTAGGGAGTATTCAAGGGCCAGCTGGCTGAACGGTGAGCAGCCGACAACGTGGGCAGAGTAATGGCTGGGACAGCGTTCCAGCCAGTTCTGCTCGAATCGCTGGCAGCGTCTCGCCCTGTACACCGTCCGGTTGTTCCAGGCGAATCGCCTGCAGGAACGCCAGGGCCACCAGACACAGCACGGCGTGGTGATGCAGCCCCCGCCACGAGCGTCCCTCGAAGTGCGATAAACCAACTTCCTGCTTCAGCTCCCGATGCCCGTGCTCACAGGCCCAGCGACGCTTCGTTACCGCCACAAGGTCATTCAGCGTCGCTGCTGGTCCGAAGTTGCAGGCGTAGTATTTGCACCCGCCGTTATTGCGTTCTTCGCCGATCACCCAAAGTTCCTCGCCCGGCAGGTGCGCGCCAGCGCCATTCGCTGCGCCATCGGCGATGCGCACGAAGACCGCAGCAAAGCGACCGCGCATTGGTCCTTTCGTCCCATGGCGCCAGGTAATCTCATGCCACGGTGCGGCCTGTAGCAGCGCCTCAACCGTCTGGCGCTCTTCGGACGCACTCGGTCCCTTGGGACGACGACCTCGCACGATCCTGGGCGGCGGAATCAGGCGAACGTCCTCGGAGTAGACCTTCTGGTTGCGCACGATCCCCACGGACCAGAACAAGCCGCGTTTCGACAACGCCTTGCGGAACTCAGCGTTGTTCCCGTACGCCGCATCTGCAAGCACCACCCCGAACGTGACGCTGCGACGGACCCGGTCCAGCTCTTCCAGCGCGATCTCCCACTTGGCCTTGGGCACGAGATGCGCTGCAGGGACGCCGGCTCGTTCGCACCGCTCAACGTCACCTGTCCACTCAGACGGGAGGAACAGGCGAAGCGCCAACGGGATGGGAACGTCGTGCTGGGCGAGGGTCAGCGACACCAGGCATTGACAATTGGTGACCTTGCCGACCTGCCCGGAGTATTGGCGCGATACGCCCACCGATTTCGTCCCGAACTTCGTTAAGCAGGTGTCGTCGATGATCAGCACGGCGTCCTTGCCGCCCACCAGACGTTGCGCCTGCTGGGCGACCAGGGTTTCGAGGGGCTGTGGGTCCCAGGGGCTGTCGGTGATGAAGTGCTGCAGGTGATCCCCCTGCCCCGGTGCGACCGTCTGCGCAAGGGGAGTGATACTTTTCCGAGCTACAAAACTGCAGAGTCCTTGGACGTAGAGCGGAGCGAGCCGTCGCTGAGCAGTGTGCCGGAAGCCCGCCAGGAATGGAGCGAAGAACGCTGGGAACAACTGGCGGAAGCGTTTAAAGCGGCGCATACCCGACGATCAGCATCTCAGGATGCTGGCCGCTCGAACGTGCACTGAATATCCTCCAAAGTACAGTTAGAGTGTGTAGGCTAAGGTGATACCTCACTCTTGCAGAGGGACGTTTGCTGGTGTTCCACATTTCCAGCGAGGTGAAGGAGTTCTGTCACCTAGCCATAGGCTCGGCTACGATGTCTTCATGTCGACGTGGCGGCGGTGGGCTCTTGAACTGCTACCCGAACGTTCATTTCTCCTCACTGAGCCAGAGACGAGCGTGTACGAGGCATTTACCCTCACTCTGGAGGCGTTTGAGCAAGCGGTCGTTCAGCAGGATGAGAGACGCATTCGTGCCTGCATGGAGTTTGGGGTATGGGGATTGTGGCAACGCGCTGAACACGTATGGAATGCGGCAGGGGTGTGCTTTTGGGAACACGTTTTCGACGTGCGGGGCTCCATCCCGCTTGTCGCTCCACTGCTACCGTCCTCTGCCGTGCGTGACGTTTGGGGCTTGTGGGAGCACAGGCTGTCACGGGATGACCTGAACCTCATTCAGGCGACACTTTAGAACATTCCTCAGTCGCGCCAACACGAATGCAAGGGGGTTAAATAGTGCTGGTGCGGGTTTGTCAAGGGTTCCGTTATCTTCAGGGATGAATCGCGAGTCTTTTGAACAGGATTTGCAGCTGCTGGTCGGTCTCCAGCTGAAGCGGGTTCGTTACTACGCGTCGCCGGGTGGCTGGCCCTCCTGGCATGCTCATCCAGACTTCGACAGCCTTGAGCAGGGGCTCGATTTGATTGGTCACGGTGCCGCGCACTCCGTCACCTGGGATGCCACCTTCTGGAGTTACGGCCTGCGCGTTCGTTCGGGGACTTTAGTCGATGTTCTGTCTGCCGGGCAATTCCATGACGTCTCGGAAGAGAGCCGCTGGTCCGCGTTTCTTGGGCAGCAAGTCCGTGACGCGCGGTTCGTCTGGGAACCGGTCCCGGATCCACTGGCTGAAGCGGGCGACGTGTACCCGCAGCATGTGGTCTTGACCTTTGAGCATGGGGGCCAGGTGTATTTGAGTGCCGCGGCCCCTCAAGAACCGCAAGCACCGTTCTTCGGGATGTCTGACCATGTCGTGGTGCTGTTCGATCAGGACCACGCTCGGCACTATCTCCCGGGCATGGATTAGCCTACTGAACGAGAGCCAGACGAGCACACTGCCGACCTTGGCCCACACGCCCTAGTAGTATACCAGGAGTCGTTATCTTTGATAATCGAAAATATTTGCTGAATCAGTCTAATTTTCTGAGTACTTCAAGCTGTACTCTCAAGTCGCTCAGGTTTTTACTCTTCCTCTGACCACTTATTTCTGAATAAATGTGCAACAGCTCTCCTATAGTTTTTATCAATTCTCTTTTGATGTGTTTGATGCTGGAAGTTATTGTCATCGTTCCCATTGATATCACAACATCTTCTCCCCTAGAGCGGAAGTCTAGAACTCTTGCCTCATCGGGAGTTGCTATGAGGATATCTGTTTGATTTTTGCAAGTGTTTACAGCATTTGAAATCGCCAACAACCACGAGTCGACATAGCAATATTGAAAGGCAATGGATTCGTTATTATCGGAAACCGTCAATTTACCAGTCACCATCATTGCATCAAGCCCATCTTCAATATCAAGTTCGTATGAAATTCGAACATCACCCATGCATTCCCCTTTTGGCTTAAAGATAGCCTGCTAAGCCATATCGGCACGCACGCGAAAAGGCCGCGTCGCAAACGACGACGGTGCTTGGGACATCTGCGTGCTGATCCGGCATTCTTGACTGACGATACTGTGTGAAGAAGTGAAATTAATCAGGGAGTTTGCTTGGACTCGCCCTGAATATGCCCAAAATACAGCTAGGGCATGAAGGCAAAAAGCTATGAGCAGGGAGTGGGCATTTTTGTGTGGCCCACGCTGATCGCCTACCCTGCGGTATGAACGAAACGGAAGACGCTCTGTGTGATCGCCTCTCAGGGCTGGGCTTAGGGTCAGCAGCCGTGGCGCGTCAGGGAAAAGAACATGGCTTGTCGCTCGTGCAGACGATGCGCCTCGTCGTTCGGGTGTGTGGCGCGACCTTCCGTGAGGCCACAGATGCGGCCACACAAGCGCACTACGGGATGTCCATAGACGACTACGCGACACCCCTCAATGCTGATGCCCTGATTGCTGCGGAAACAGTGGAAGACGCCGCCACCGAGCACGACAGGTGACCCTGGCTCACCATTCCTGACTATCCCCAAGTCCGACGCAGACGTGCAGCCTCCGTGAGCCACCGACGAACGAGTGGGATCAGGTACCCAGGGCCTCATCGTTTGAGCACCGATGGATTGGGCTATCTTCAACACAAAGAAGAAGGAAACAAGTGGCCAACCACTTCTCTGGAACGATTCGATATGCATTCCGGGTGCGAGACCGTGGATGGTTCGTCCGTCTCAATCCTTATGAGGGCGAAGTACAACGTGGCGATCAGGTGGTGGTGCACATGGCTGGAGGGACAGCATGGGCCGGCTCCATCGCTGGTGTTCCGATCGGTGCACAGACGCCTCCGGGTACCATTGATCTGCTCCTTATAGGTGACACACAGCCCACGCTGGCCGAACGTTTTATTGACGCCTTGATCCATTCGCAGCCTTAGGAGTACGTAGTTTATTGGGAAGCGCATGCGACAAGACGAATCTGCACCGGTGACGCCACTTCATATCCCTAGGCCGACATTCCTTAGACCAGGGCAAGGATGGAGGACGAGGTTTAAGGCGTGTAGGCAAAGGGAGGAGACACTGCCACACTGGACGAGTGTTTGAATTTCATGGGTGGTTTGGTCTTCAGGAAGCAGCTCACTTTGTCGATGAGGGGAGTCGCTGGGATGAGATCATCGAAGGCATCAAGGCTCGCGTCGCAGCCCTGAACTGGGGTACAGGGGAATACAACCTCGTGGCGGAAGTCCGCCTGATGAACGGTGAGGCCTTCCTGCACCTGACGGGCAACAAGAACCATCGTGGCGTGATCGGCCAGGAGCTCGCAGATCTCCTCACCTACGTTGCTCGGGAAGCTCCGGGCTCCTACGGCCTGTTGTATTGGCGTGATGACGAAGGCAAACCACCCGCAGGCCGCTGGAACTTTCAGGTAACGGTCATGGCCAGAGGCGCCCTCAGCACACGCTTTGACCCGTTCCTCTCGCCGACCTTCCCCGTCCTTGAGGTCTCGGATGAGGGCGACGAGTCGGGTCAATGGGATGAGCTCTTTATTCTGCCGACGAGCAGGTGAGGTACTTGGGTGCGAGGGCATCGTTTCGGCTGCTGGCTGCCTTCACTGCCATTTCGCCGACACGCCCTGGTAGATGGAGGGTACGGATGCGCATGCAGCGGCGCCCTGTACCACCTTCAACGTCCGCCGTGATCCATACCCTGCACGAGGTCCGTCAAGGTTCACGGCGCGCTCGCGCTTCGGCCAGCCGGGTGTTCATGGCCGCCCGCCTTCGATTCAGGACGCGCCGTGCCGCCGCTGGAACCGATTGCCCGGGCTCCCTGGTGAGCCGTTCCAGCAGCTCCTGTGGCACCGCTGGATTCAGAATGACCGCTCGCAAGAGGTGTTCGCGCTCCCAAGCGCTCCGGGTCGTGTCGTTCACCAGCGCATACAGCTCGTCCACGGGCATGTTCGAGTTTATATAGGCGGACCAGCGCGCCCTCTCGTTGTCCATCTGCACCAAGGCCAGCAGGGTGTCGGGGGCGACATCCGCACGCCGCGCCAGCTCCATGGCCGCCTTCGGGTGCTCTGGCGCCCAGAGAGCCAGTTGAGCGGTGCTGGCATGACAGATCCGGGCGTCCTCGAAGCGTTCGCGCACCACGGGGCTCGGGTCGTGGGCCAGGGCTTCCTGCAGGGCTTCGGGGAGGTTCGCCCGACTGGCCACCGATGCGCGGGTACTCTCGTTGTCGTCCTGGGCGAACCGCTCCAGCAGGTCCAGGGGGAGATTCTGGTTGCCGATGACCGACCAACGGACGGGCTGCACAGGGTCATCCGCGAGCGGGTAGAGCAGGGCGACCGGCGTCCGTGGATGCACCGCCACCGCACTGCGCACGCTCCCCTCCTCATCCGTGGCCAGGCGGGTCAGCACGTCTGCAGACACGTCAGGGTGCTGGGCAATGGCGTTCCGCACCCTCCAGGAGGGATGAGCGGACAGCGGGGCAAACAGGTCGAGCGGCAGGTCCGGACGCTCGGCGATCCGGCAAACGACGAAGTCGGCTTGGTCCGCGGCAAGCCGAACGACGTCTGGTGTGGACAAGCGCGGGTGCTGCGCCACATGCCGACGCACCCAGCCGTCGGGGTGGTGGACAAGCTCGGTCAGGAGCTCGGGGGGCGTATGCTTGCTGCGGGCAACGATCCACCCCAGGCGAGGGTCGAGTGCCGCCAGTTCGCGCCGACGTTCCAAGGTGGTTCGGCGGTCACGGGTTTCCTTCTTGAGGGCGGGCAACTCGGCGTCGGAGATGGAATGTGACATGGCATGGCCCTCCTTCGTGGTGGGGTCGGCAGAACGTGAACAGTTCAGGGTACGGCATGCCGACCGGGCAGGCGTGTCATCTTTCGCTCCGCTGCCGGAGCATGGACGCACCCCCTGGGCGTGGTGACCCGGACTGTTGATTCTGTGTGAGGACGGACTGTTCGCGGTGGACACCGAGTGGTACGGACGGCCCTCTGTAGGTTGTGCGGCGGTGGGGTGTCCGCAACCAGCCACGTGACGCACGGAATACGGCCGCTCTTGCCAATAACATTCCCTCAGATGGGTCATCCATTTCCCTCAAACAGATCACTTCAACCCCTCGGATGAGTCTCCCCGACAGATGAATGCAGGGAGTTCGACAGAAAAATCAGGGAGTCGCCTGCGACTCGTCTGAGGGGAACCGACGATTCGTCTGAGGGAAAGTGGTGACTCATTAGAGGCCTAACATTTTTTTAGTCGATCAGCTCAATGCATACCTGACTGTTATCTCTGGCTTGATTGGGAATCAAATCTTTTTCTTTTTGCTTGTTGAAGCAAATCAAGGTGGACATCTAGATCAAAGAAGTGGACCTGACTCGCGCGGTCGTGATCAGCGTGCAGCGCACTTTGCTGGCGACCGAGACGTCTTGGCAGGTGAATTACGCGATCGGCGAGATGCAGTACCGCCTGCAAGACAATGCGTTCTACGGCCGGCCTCATGGTCAGGACGCAAACGTTCTACTGGCCATTCAGACGCTGTCTTTCCATTCCTGCTGTCCGGACAACAACTCCATTGAGGTGACGGGGGCCGCGCTCCTGAACCATAGCGGGCATCTGAAGAGCAGCCGATAGTACACGTGACTGCGTGGGTCCCGCTGCGGTTGTGAGGTGTGAAGTGAATTGAGGATCACCCGTGGTCGGGAGCACGTCAACAGACCGGAGCGCAGTCTCTATCGGTCCGCGCGAAGATGAATCGGTTATCGGAGAGCGAGTGTAGGTTTGGGCCGAGATTTATGGCCGGACTCTACGCAGTCAGGCGTTGTCCATATTCCCAGCCCTCAAGAGGGTGTGTGGTCAGTCCCCTGCTCCTGAATGAATGATTTAATTCTGTAGTACTTCTTTAAAAGAATTGATTGATCAATCAATCAAGGGAGTGGGGAGATTGTCGTCTGGGCGCGAGTTTTTTTTGAAAATCAGACAAAGAGACGCGGGCAACCGGACAAAGAGACGCACCAGATTCCAGGGTATTGGACAAAGAGACGCGCTTCCCCTATCCCTCCCGCCCAAGGAATTGGACAAAGAGACGCGGGCAACTGGACAAAGAGACGCGCGCGGTCTAGGCCTATTGGACAAAAAGACGCGTCTTTTCAACCCGTCCTGCCCTGTAAACTGGACAAAGAGACGCGGGCAACCGGACAAAGAGACGCGCCAAATTTCAGGGTATTGGACAAAGAGACGCGCTTCCCCTGTCCCTCCCGCCCAAGGAATTGGACAAAGAGACGCGGGCAATGATCAGCAGACGGATGAGAGGGGAGACTCTGCACCCAGCCGCGGTTGTCCAGCAGGTTAGAATGTCCGGCATGGTGGGCAAGCCGGCCTCACAGACGCGAGCAGACCTTCTGGCGATGCCCAGTACGGTCGAGGTGCTCAAGAGCCGTGATGAGCGCAACATCACGCGCCTTGCGCTGATCATGGCGCCCAACCGAGTGCCTCCTGGGTTGACCGCGTGGGAGAAGGACCTGAGTCTGGGGCCGCTGGGGAGCCTGAAGGTGACCTGCCGGTCGCTGAGTGGCCAGGTGGTGCCGCATGGGCTGGACAACGACCTGCTCCTCGGTGCAATCAACGCCTTCATTGAACAGGGTATGCCAGAGAACGATACCGTGGTGTTGAGCCTACGGCACCTGTGTGTGTTGAGTGCAATCACACCGGGCGGACGGCAGCGGGCGGCAGTTCTGGCGTCGCTCAACCGGTTGCAGGGGTCCTCATTCAGGTTTGTCGAAACGTGGTTCCGGGCGGGTCGGGGAAAGGCCACCACCGAGCAGTTCAGCCTGCTGGCGTCGTTCCGGGTGTTGGAAGACCTGGAGCTGCCCGAAGCCGAGCGGCAGAAGCACCCGCACAGCGACGCCCTGCTGGAACTGGTGCTGGGGAAGCCGTTAGCCCGCAGTGTCCGGGAAGGGTACACCAGGCCGCTGGATCTGAGCGTGTACCGTGAGCTGTCGCAGCCGATGGTCCGGACGCTGTACCGGCTGCTGTCGGAAACCCGGCTGGTGCTGCCGGCAGCGGATCCGGCCCGTTACATGGTGGCGGTGCGCGCCTGGGCGATGCACCTGGGCATGTACGATTTCGACATCAGCAAGGTGCGCCGTGCCCTGGAGCCCGCCCACCGTGAGCTGATGGACCGTGGGTTTCTTCGGGACGTGATCTATACGGGGCGTGGCGAGGCGCAGCACGTCGAGTATGTCTTCGGGACGAGCAGTGTGGTGAGCGTCGATCCCAAGCTGGTGGCGCTGCTGACCGCTCGGGGGCTGGCGGTGGGGCCGGCCATCAAGCTGGTGGGGTCGTACCCGGAGTCGGCGCTGCAACAGGCCGTCGAGAGCTTCGATGCGCTGACTGCTGCGGGGTACCGTGCCCGGACGCCGGGTGGGTTGCTGACCGACATCCTGCGTTTTCCCGAGAAGTACGCTCAGGGCACGACCAAGGCGCCTAAGGCACCTGAAGCGGTGCAGGTGCAGCGGGTGCTGGAAGCGGTGCCGGAGCCCACGGATGCCTTCGGGGCGACCAAGGGAATTTTGAACGCTTTGGTTCACCAGCAGAAGCTCACGCCTGAGGAGGCGCAGACGTGCCTGAGGCTGCTGGAGGAGCGGCGCGTCACCATGACGGAGGTGGCGCTGCTGAGTGTCGCCACCCAGAAGAGCGCGTCCCAGCAGGTGGGGAGCTGGCTGCAACGCCCGAGCGCGCGCGCCTGAGGGGAAGCCAACGGATCCTGTGACCGAGCTGCTGAACAACGTTCGATATATGGGATTGAACAATCTTATTCAAACCGGGTTTGTACGTGTGAGTGTGATGCGCTTGGGTGGGGTTGGGCTGGATACGCCCGGGCGATCTGTTTTGACGGGTGCCGTTGGTGGCCCTTGGGGGCTGTTCCTACCAGTGAGGTGTAGCGTGTGCCGTAGACCCTTGCTGATGTTGTTTACCAAGCTGGGGCGAGGGCGGGGGCAGAGGAGGGAAGAGCAGGGAGAGGGGAAGACGCTTCTCTTTAGCTGGGGACAGAATTCGCCAGCTCGTGAAAAAAGGAACAGACCGGTACGTGGAGAACAGAAGAGGTGAAACTGAACTTTAGTTCCGCCTTGCGCTGACCCTCGCACGGAATCAGCGGAAACACCGCAAAACCGGGTCACCCTCAATTCCGTGGTGGACCAGTTGTGCGGGAGCAGGTCCCAGGAATCTCCAGCGACGAAGGTCACCACAGCACACGCAACGCCACCTCTTCCGTTCGTTCCTTCCCTGACCGGCGCCTGCAGGCTGCCGGGGCTGCGTTGAACAACCTGAACTGGGCTGTCCACCCACGCGATCCGTGCCGACACCGAATCTATTCCCGGCTGCTACTCACAGGCGAGGCCGTCGCCATCCCCATCCAGCGCGCGGCGGTACCCCGGCTGACCGTGCTTGAGCGGCGCCAGGCCGGCGGCCCGCACCGCCGCGCAGTTGGCGTAGAAGACCTGGTCGGTTGATGCCGTCCTGGAGGTATCGACCTGAGCGCTTTGAACGTCGCAGCCTTTGATCGGCAGCATGTAGCGGTCGGCAGCGGCGAGATTGACGGTGTACCCGAGGTCTTCCAACGCTGCGAGGGTGATGGGGCTGATCGGATTGACCAGCCCGGTAAAGTCCCCCGCATCCCCGGAAAGGATCTCCGAGCAGACCGTCTTGCCGGCCCAGTGACCGGCGTCCGGGTCCAGGGGAATTGCCGTGCCGTGGCCGCCCAGCTTCTGGTAAGCCGCGACGGCGCGGGGTCCGGTGTACACCACCTGACCGCCCGCCTTTCGAATGAAGCTTTTTCCGTCAGAGTCGCCGCTGACCGAGATTCGTTCGTCGGGGGTCCAGAGCGTGCCCACCCCCAGCGCATGCAAGGTCTCGTGGATGATGGTGTCGGTCAGATCCTCGTCCGGAAGGTCACCCAGGCCGTTCGAGTTGAGTTCGAGCTCGGCATAGATCGGCAGGTACGTGTCGTCGTGCAGCTCACAGGGCGTGGCATCGGCGTACAGGTCCTCCCCCAGGTCCTTGACCTTCACGAACAGAATCAGGTGCGCCACCTGCTCCTTGAGTTTCGGCAGGCCAGCATCGCAGGCGTTGGCCGGCGAATCCACAGCTACCGGGACGAATGGCGACCGGATCAGGGCGGCGACCCGCTGGGTGGCCCGCTGCACGATGGCTTGCTGCGCGGCAGTCAATGTCTGGTCCAGATAGCGGGTCTCGATGCGGAAGGGCGTGCTCGGGGCCGCCTGCGCCCCGACACTCAGGAGGGTGAGCAAGGAACAGAGCTGAGCGACATACGGTTTCATGGTTCTCCCTGCACGCGGACCTGGCCGCGGTGAAACGAGATGTGGTCGCGGTGACCCCAGCGGCCCCAGAACGATGGGGAAGTTGCCCTGGGACCCCGCGTCTTCGGCGCCGGACCTGGCGAGTGATGAGCCACTCTCCTGCAGCCACGGAGTCTGGCAGGCAACACTCAGAACGGTCGTTGACGTCAGGGCGAGTGCTGGTCTGACCTCACGTCGGTCGCGTTGACCTGCCGGACGGCCGAAAGGGCGTATCCGAGGTACTCGGTCAGCCTGTTCTGCTCCAGGACGTCGCGTTGCCCGGCGGCGTACATGTTGCGCAGCACGATGCTCAGCCGCACCGCGTCCCGCTCCCGGTGCTCGCCCGGCAGCGTCCACAGGTCTTCCTCCATCCCCATGCCATGTACCAGGAACACCACGTAATGCGGGCGTGGTTGTTCCTCGTCCGGCTCGAAGCGCATCACCTGAAACGGCCAGGTCAGCTGCGCCATCCGCCACAACGCCTGTCGAGGCGCGCCGGCAGTCACGGGCGCGGACGGGTGCTGTCTGGCCGCTTTCCTCTCTGCCTTTCGGTACACCTCGTACGCCCGCATGGCCGGCTCAATGAACAGCACGTCCGGCTTCTCCGAGTCCCGCTGCTCATACGTGATGGCCGTATCGGGTACTGGGATGTACTGCAGTTCCTCAATCAGCTGCAGGTCGGTATCCGGCAGCGGCTGGAACAGGGCATTCGGCCAGGGATCGTCCTCGCTGGAGGGGAGGTCCGGCAGCGCGTGGCGTTCCTGCCCATCCCGGGAGATCAGCATCACGAACGGCCGGTTCGCCGCGGTCTGCAGCTGCACCTGATGGTCGTAGGGGAGCCGACCCAGGGTGGCGCGCACCTGATCGATGCTGCCCTCCACCCAGAACCCCTCGCGAGCCTCCCCATCTGGCCACAGGTCACACGCAGGCCAGACGAAGCGGCACTGCAGCGGCTGCTCCCACACCGGATGCCGCCACTCCTCCCACGGGCGGGCACCGGGCGTGCGCTGCAGGGCCTCGCGCACCTGCGCCTCGAGTGGGGGGGCAACATGCAGCCCCAGCATCCGGGTCCATGCCGGGTTGAGCCGCTGCAGCGCCGGGATCAGTTCGGTGCCCGCCGGGACCAGTTCGGTGCCGCCGGAGGTGACGGAAAAGTCGTCGTCAACACTCAGCACCACCTGCCGGATGACGAAGAACTCGCCCTGCCCGCTCTGTGGGCCCAGCAGGGTCAGGCTCCCGCCCTCACCGCCCAGCTCGACGGCGCGGATCAGGTCCGCCAGGCCCGGCAGGTCCGCCGGCTCCGGTTCTCCCAGCAGGCCCAGCCGAGGTGGGTTCAGCGTCATGGCTGCTCCTGAGCCGCGACCGGGGGCGTGTACGGCTGCAGGGTGAGGTAGGCGTCCTCCAGCCCCCGCACGTCGGTGCGCCACACCAGCAACTGTCGTCCCGCGTCACGGTGCAGCTGGGCCCACTTGGCGATGGCGGCCACGAAGGTCAGGGCGAACAGGCTGCCCTCCCGCAGTTCCTTCGGCTGAGGGCGGGCGTCGCCGCCCAGCGTGACGTTCTCCAGGTCCAGCAGCTCCGTCAGGGACACGATGGCCAGCGACTCGGCCACATTCAGCTCGTCGCTGTTCACGGGCAGCGTTTCGTCCGGGAAGGCGAAGATCACCCGCTCCGCCCCGGTCGCTCCGTGACTGCGGCCGCGGGTGTGGAACTCGCGGGTCTGCCCGGCGTAGTTGCGGCCGTTGCGCTTTAGCAGGTACAGCCCACGCCGATCCTTGAATCCAGCCTCCACCGTGGCGCACACCTCAGTCACCGTGCCGATCAGGACGGTCAGCGAGGGCAGGTGGCTGCCCCGGGTGACGAAGCGGTACTGGCCGACCGCCGTTTCGTTGAAGTGACCCTGGTCGGCGGTCAGCCGGATCTCGGCGTGGTCAGCAGCGCTCAGAAACCGCCAGTTCTGCAACACCCTTGCTGTTGGGACCAGCCGGCGGTCCACCGATTCATAGTGGACCGGCTGGTTGTCCTGCGCCTGCAGCTTGGTGCCCCGGGTCCGGCGCTGGAGGTAGTCGCTGACGGCGCCGCCCCGGTAAGGCGCCAGGCCCATGCCCTGCCGGGCGCGCTGCACCTCCGCCTGGATGTCCTTGGGGGCAAAGGGCGTCTCGGTCAGCCGGTAGGTCCAGGCCGCGGTGCGTAGGGCAGCGGTGAAATCGGGGCGATCCTGATGATGTTTGCGGGTCGGAGGAGAAGTCGTCATAGGAGGCTCCAGAGTGGGTGAGGGGGCGGGTCAGCGCAGGGCTATCATTGGTTTCCAGCTGCGGGCATCGCGGTCGTAGAACCGCCAGAAGGTCCAGCCATTGGTATTCTGCCCCGCCACGCCGATGGCCGCCGCCGAAAGTGCCTTTTCACCCCTGCACTAACCTTGACGTAGAACCGATCGCGGGGAGAATCTCACGCCGTCACACACGCTACTGGCGTTATCACTAATTTCGAACGCTGGTGTTAAGCAGTGCAACTGACGACATGAGGGTCAGACCATACGCATTTCTGGGTTTTGTATGCTATACTACTAAATAGCCGCGCCAAAAACTGATCGGAGCGTGGAAATTCGCGCCCAGAATTGAGGAGCCTAAAGATGGATTGGCTTTCAACTCTATTTTTTCCTTGATCGGCGGAATTGTTCTAACTGTGCAAGGGTGATGCTGCATCTTCGTTATTAATGAGTTTGTTCTCAAACCGAACATAACTCATAAAATTAGATTTTCCTAAAATATCAAACCTATATCGACATAAACGTTGATTTTCTCAATCAATGCGCCCTTATTGATAAGCGCCGTCCTTCCATATGCCCTTGCTCCCGTGAGTAAGTTTGGGGAGGAAGTCTTTATGGGACTTTGCTGTGCAGGCAGTCAGGGTGAGCCTTCCGACGCAGATACCTGTCGGAGGATTGGCGGAGACTACCATGAAAAATCTACGGAAAGTTGCATATCTACCTGTGCTTTCCTTGGAGCACTTCATGACTATGTAGATAAGACCACCAACAGCGATCCGGTTGTTTTGCTCGCAATGGGGGGCACATACAGCACGTTATACGATTTTCGCGATCATGTGCTGAAACGGTGTGAAGTAGGGCGGAAAGTGCTCAGTCTCTACCGCGAGCATTCAGCGCGGGCAATTGCTCTCCTCCTTCACGAGCCCGAGCTGTTGGTAGAAACCCTGCGCGCCTTCCTGATGGTCGCCTCGTTTAGCCGTGAAATCGTGCGCGTGGCTCATGGAGCTCGTGGCGCCGATGATCCAGAACGTCGTCTGAACCGCAAAATGTACAAACTCGTCGAGAAAGTCGGCCAAGGCCTCCGAGAAGTGGGTGCTGGGGAATTGGATGAGCCAGTCGATTACGCTCTAGCAATGTTTCATAAAATGATAGAGATGACACCTGAAGACGTCTTTGCTTCTCTAAGAGTGGATTGATTTTAGGTAGCTGAGTTGCGAAGGTGGCCTTCGTCTCGTGCCTTGTCACACTAACTACCTCCTTTCGAAAAACGCGGGGGAACTGTATGGCATTCATTGAGTTTGAAGTTAAATCTCCTAGGTTTGCAGAGCTCATTCGCCTAGTGGTGAGCACAGCACCAATCCCAGTTCCTACATTGCCGTCCCTCGGTCAGGATCGGCTAATATCGAAAATCGTTTGGGAAGATATCGAGATCTTGCCTGGAGTACCGGGCATCCTCACTGCGCAGGCTCCGATAACCATCTCACACTCGAGCATTGCCGAACTTAGGGCGAATCCGAAAGCAATTCCGCAGGTGACACAGGGAGTTGCCTCTCTTTTGGTCTCCGCCTCGCCCAGTGGGCTTACCGTCGCGCTGGCAAGCGTCCACTTTGAGGCGCAGGGTCAAGACGACTTTTCACCCCCCCTCTTGCTGACCGAACTGACCGAACGAGACTTAAAACTACCCGGCGACATGACGGCCGACATACCTGTGACCATTTTTGGTGCCGCCATCATCGCAAGCGCGGAAGTATTCACCGTTCGCTTTGCCACGTCCCCTGACGACGATCTTTTCGCTCCAGCAGCAAATAGACTTCTGGACAAAGATGACGAATGGTTAATTTGCATTTCCGGCAACGCGCTTGCTGAAATATTAGTTACCGAAATTACTAAAGGCATGAAGAAATTAGACTCTGATAGTGGTATAGCGATCGAGGATGAGCCAAGCGCTTCGTGGAGTTGGGTACCGACCACAGGCAAGTGGGCTGCAGTAGGAAGTGTAGGGATTGTCAAAGTCGACGCCTGCTTCTCAATCTTTGAGGTCTTCGACCCCAGTTTCGCCGTCGACTTATCAGTGAATATAAACACTAGAGTTACTTTTGCACCCAACGCCGAGTTCAGAAAGGTTGGGGACGAAATACTAAAAACAACTCTGACCGTTACAAGCGATGTATCCGATTGGGATTCGGCAAGATGCTGGGCTGGGAGTGCCGGAGTGTTAAGTGCGATATTTGCGGCTCTCTTCCCGCCATTGGGCATTTCAGTTGGCATCGGGTCGCTCTTCGCCATAAGTGAACTTATCCGTATGTTCGTAGGTGTTGAGATAGCAAAAGAGTCTCCGACCGGCAATTTCATGAAAGTTGCCAGCGATATCGGATCAGCGACATATGAGGAGACCATTAAACTGAAAACGGCGTTGCCACAATCGGTCTTGCTCTCTTCCGCAGAGGCGGGTGCGGAAGGCGTCGTTTGGATGGGAAAATTCGGTTTTCTGCCACCCGCCGAACACCTCAGCGAATTTACGCCAGACGGCGGTAGGTTGGAAGGAACGTGGCAGGGCCACTATAGTTGTAGCCAACACCGCTGGGAGCAGAATTTTCTGACCCCCAGCATACGAGTTGCTGACTCCGCAGTTGTTATTGGGCAGCGCTTTAAAACTGTGCCAGTCAAGATTTTTGACACTAGCCAGATTGAACCGGCTAGTCATTGGAGATACGAAGTCTTGACGACGGTTGAGGCGATTCAATATGTTGGAGTTGTATCGATCGACGTGTCGCAGGGTGATGAATGCCGCCTGTTCCTTCACACATCAGCAGGCATCTGTTGCTTTGATATCCCGCCGCTTCAAGCTCCTCCCCCGGTACCGAACGAACTTGACCTGGGAATTATGGCGGTTGTAAATTGTCGCCTTTACCAAGAAATTTTTACACCACGTGTGAAGCTTGGGTGGCTGATCGACCCACCGCCATTTCACTATGGTTATCCACCACTACGTCAATGGCTTCTGACAATTGAGCATCTTCCAGATGGCGCTAGCGCCGTTCTCCACGAGCATGAACGGGCGGACAACGCTCGTCCTCGCCAGAGGCAAGTATCGCGAGTCGTTGCCGAACGCGCTGGCGCACTGTGGATTGAAAGGGTGACCAACGACAAGACCGAGCTTGACCTTGAGCTAAAGATGCCCAGTGGTGAGGGCGGAATCCGCCTCGCCCAACGGTGGCTATTACCGCTCCGCATCATTGACTTGGGCGCTCCAGCTACGGCCCTTACACGAGTCAATCAGTCCGTTTTTACGTTGACACGTGAGCAGCTTGTGGAGGTGAATCTCAGTTCGAACGACACCTCATTCAGCCCAACCCGCCAACGTGGCCTGGCTGTCGACCTGGGACGGTTGGTTCTTTGGGGGGATGAAGGAGTCTATGAGCTTGACGGCCTACGGGCGCGGCAACTCATCAGTAAGCCCGTCCTTGCCGTTTATAGGGATCAGGAGGGCCGCTTAATCTACATAGGACGAAGCAAGGCCTTCTACATTGACGGGCGTACCGCGCCTCTCCGAGAGCAGAAGGAGACGCCATCAGCCATACACGAATTCCTTCCAGCCAGCTTAACCTTAGATGGCGGTCAAATTGTGGCCCCCTGGGGGCAGCAGCTAATTTTCGCGACATCGTCAGTTACCAATATCCAAGTCGACCGAATACAGATGCCCAACGCTTAGCACAATCTGGCTGGCGTGCTCCAGTCCTAATTGTCGGCCTGGCTCGGGCTCGGGTCGCCCGTACCGTACCCTAGGGCGGCTCGCACGTGCCGTACAGGGAGGTTGCACGCGGCCGAGGGTGCGTTCAGTTTGGAGGGGGTTCAGCCGTAGTCACGCTGTCAGCCTCCAGTGTAGGCGAGCAGCGCAAGGGCGTGCAGCCCGGTGAGCTTCGGTCTCCTGCCCCTGGAAGTTTTTCGACTTGACGTAGCACAAACGCCTTGATAGCAGCTGCAAATTGCTAGGTGCGACGGACACATTCAGGTTGGTCCGCTGAATCTCTCCTTTGAAATAGAGGCGAAGATGACAGATTTCCTGAAGTCGCCAGCCCTTGATGGTTCACCTGGGCAGGCGTATGCAAGTCACAAGGCTAGAGCCAATGGAATCGCGCGGTTTTTCGCCCAGGCCCATCCTCTGGAAACCGTTAACGGCAAGGCAGGAGAAGACCAGACAATCACACTACTCGCCCATCTGCACGCCGCGTCCGTCGATCCGAATGTTATCGTTGATGGCAAAGTAGTGCGCGATTACATTCCCGCAGCGCTGAGGCGACTCAATCCTGGCGACGGTCTTGTCGGCACACGGCACGACTACGACATGGCCCTCAAGGGGCTGATGACGATCGCCTATCGCTATCCCCACCTACTGGGTGTGGGTGGCGTAGACTTCATCCTCAATAACCTGGTTCCGGACAACATCCGAGGGGGCCACCCGGACGAGATCGAGATTGTCGAGGTGACCTTTGTAAACATCGACACTCCTGAAACCGAAAATCATTTGCTGATGATCGAGAGCAGCCGCTACCTCGTCAATCAGCTGCTCCATGACAGGATCCCTGATCCCCAGTTTGACAACGCGGCGAATGGATTGAGCCGTTGGATTCTCAGTTACCTTCAGACGATCGCCAAGCACGACTTCCTGGAGTTCAATGCCCGCCCCTACGCGCGGCTCGCGCTGCACCCCTTGTATAATCTGCACGAGTTTGCGCGTGAGCCGGAGATCAGGATGGCCGCGCAGCTCCTGCTGGACTACACAATGATGAAATTCGCTGTCTCGAGCAATCGCGGTCGCCGCGTCAGCCCGTTCAGACGCCTGCAACACCGGATCAACCATCAAGCTAATTGGTTCAACGATCTTTACAATGACCTCGGCGATCAGGTGGCAGGCTACTTCATGGCCTACACGGGTTTTATTGACCCTGAGGGCAGCCCGGGCGGGTTCCCGCCGAGCCTGACTTACACCGCTTTGATCTCTGCATCGGCGACCTACCGGCCGCCCCCCGCGGCCTACATCCTGGCGATGAAGCGGGACAATCCTCCCTCGCTACACCGCTTCTACCATGGGACGCGGCCGCGGCTCAGAGGATCGCCCGACATCGCCGAGGGTGGTCTCGAGATCTACTACCATTCACCGTCTTTCCTGCTGTCGGCGGGTGGATCCTTCCTGAACAGCGGCTACGGGCACGATGAGATCGACATCGGCAAAGAGGCTTGGGAGCAGACCTCGCGTGCCCAGGCCACCACACTGATTCCGACGCAGGCTGATACCCGGTTCCACGATCTCATTCGCTTCGAGCCATACCCGGACCCACTCGTCGACCCATACGCGGACGACCCTGACGACCCCGACACGCTACATGCGCGCGCGGTCAATATCGGCGTTGACCGCGGCTTGATCGCAGGTGCCAACCTCCGCCCCGCCGAAAAGAAGACGATCCTTGAGCATGCCACCTCGACCTCGCCCGCGCTCACCCTCCACAACGGTGGGTTGCTGATGGCCTGGAAGGGGTCAGGCAACGACAACCTCAACGTCGCTAAAGTTGAGAGCACGACCGTGCTCGGATTCGAAGGCGTCGAGGGCATCGAAGGAGTGGTCACCCTAGCTGACGCCACCGATGCCTCTCCAGCGCTGGCCTCTCATAATGGACGACTCTTCTTGGCATGGAAGGGCTCTGGCAACGACCAACTCAACCTGGCCTACTCCGATGATGGAGTCACCTTCATCGGAAAGAGGATTCTGGCAGACTCCAGCGAACACAGTCCGGCATTGGTTTCTTACGGTGGCAGACTCTATCTCGCCTGGACCGGTCTCGACGAGCATCTGAACGTTGCCAAGGTGGTCCTGTTCGGGAACACTGAAGGCGGTTTTGGTATCGAGGGCCTGGAAGCCAAGATCGTCCTTGGCGATACCAGCGAGGCCTCGCCAGCGCTGGCATCACACAATGGACGGCTTTTCCTAGCATGGAAGGGGTCCGGCAACGACAACTTGAATCTCTCGTACTCTGATAATGGAGCGACCTTTCACGGAGACATGACCTTCCCTGATACGAGCAGCCATGGTCCGGCGCTGACGAGCCACGGCGGACGGCTCTTCTTGGCCTGGAAAGGGTCGGGCAACGAGAACCTCAACGTCGCAAAGGTGGCGCTCTTAGGTAATACGGGGGGAGGCTTCGGCATTGAGGGACTCGAGGACAAGGTTGTGCTCAGTGAGACCAGCGAGGAACCCCCAGCGTTAGGCTCCCAGAACGGGATGCTCTTCTTGGCCTGGAAAGGCGAGGGCGAAGATCATCTGAATCTCAGGGTTTCCCAGGATGGCACCTTTCAGGCCTTGGGTCCCTGGCTCTTCTGCAACCTTGGCCATCTCGGCTTCTACGTCGCGGCCTATCGCACGCCCGTGGCCAGGCCGGAAGATCTCGATCCAGTGCCTGACAACTTAGCTCTGGTCTACGCCATGGAAAGCGGCGGGATGGACTTCGACCGGTTCCGAATCGCGACCATGGGGCTCAACCAGGGCTTGCCGGCCGCGTTCGAGTACGGCGGCCATTACCAGTTCAACGCGCCGGACGGCAAGCGCTTCGCAATCTGGTTTGTGCTCACCGAGCTGAAGTACACGGCGCGGGTCGTCAACTTGAACGATCAGCACGCTATCGGCGACCTCAACACGCTGCCGCTTGTTTCCGGCGAGTACATGGTGTCGCCCGGTGGGCACGAGGGCTTGATCGAGATTCGGCACCCGGGGTGCACTGATGTCCCAGTCGTGCTCGATTACCGCAACGCTGAGAGGCCCGCGCGTGACGACAACCGGAGCGACTGCACAGAACCTTGGATCGACCGCGCCCGAGCGCTCTTCGCCATCGCCAAAGCGTTTGACGAACAAGGAGAGTTTACAGACGGGCGGACAGCACTCGTCGATGCGGTGCACCTCTACGACGAGCTGCTTACGCTAAACCCCGCCCAGAACAGGTCGCCCCTCGCTTTCGCCGTCATCCAGGCGCTGGGCAGAATGGGCCTGGATTATAGTGTTTCGGAAGCTGATCTTCGCGACTGGCTCGCCAATCCGCTCTTTACCCCATATCCGGCGATTTCACAGGCGCTGCTTCTTCTAGGGCGGCGTCTCAAGGCCCCTGTCTTCCTTGACGTCATTGTCAAGAATTACGAGCACACGCCCGGCGTCGCATCCCCACAAAAGGTAGAAGATGTGAAGGTAGACGTCCTGAAGGCAGCGATTCTGGAGGGTTCAAACATGCGCCATGGAACGAATGTGCATGATTTCGAGCAACTCCTACAACCGTGAGGGCTGTAGTGAGGTTAACCCGGTTTTGCGGTTCTTCCGCTGATTCCGTGCAGTGGGTCAGCTTGCGAGCAGGGCACGTTGGCGGAGCGTCTCAAACGATCCGCGCCCGTACATCTGACGCTTGATGAGCTTGATCTTTTCACCACGCCTTCGGTCGGCCCGTTGCTCCAGGGTAAGGTGATCGCGGCCAGTAGGGCGTCTCGCTCCCTGTTCAGGCTGGTCGCCAGCGTTTGGATGTCGGGCAAGCCACAAGAAGTGGCTTGCGCCAACCACCAGTCCAGACGCTGAGCATTCCCATCCCGGAACAGCTGACGGAAGTCCAGGGCCAAGCGACGCATTTCGTTCACAGGCGCACACGTCTCCGTCAGCGCGTCCAGGAGCACACCCACTTCACCTGCGACACAGAATCAGCGGAAGAACCGCAATATCGGGGCAGCCTCACATCCACCGGGTGGTTCCGAGCGTGGACCGAACTCCACTTTTGATCGCTCCAGTCATCGTGTACGGCAGGAACTGTTCCCTGGAGCTGGTTGCACCAATGGTCGATCCCTTCTGCCGGTTGGCGGGAACCTGCGAGGCATCGCTTAGCCCGCCTGGAACAGCTCGTGAAACTTGAGCAGCGGGTATTCGCCCAGGCCCTCGACGATCACGCCGGTGCTGTGCACCTCGGCCACCCGGTAGGACTTGCCGGGTTGTGGCAAGTTGTTGCCCTCCAAGAAGCAGAGGGGCCTCGGGAAGGCAGACGGCCTGAAGATTAGGCCGCCTGCCACATGGTCTCTTGCCACGTCCTGAAGGCGACCTTCTGGTAATGACGACGGTGGCGAGCGGGAACGGTGGAGCGGGCAAGGTGGTGGAGATTCATGATTCGGGCGTGCAGGTCGAGGAAGGTCTGTGCTCGTTTTCGTGATCTGAACCCTCGCTGTTGCCGTTCCTGGCGCCGTGTGGCGCGATGGGACTGCTCAATCAGGTTGTTGCAACGGGCGGTCGAGACGACCTGAACATGCTCCACGGCATGGAGCACGGGGAGTGCCCGCAGCGCTGCCCCATAGCTCCAGAGCTTGTCAGTGTGAATGACCTCCGGTACGTCATATTCCCTCAGCAGTCGGCAGAAAAACGATCTGGCGGCCTCGGTGTCACGGCGTTGCTGAAGGAAGACGTCCAATACGGCTCCGTGTTCATCCACGGCCCGCCACAACCAGTGGTTGACCCCGCCGACGTCCACACACATCTCGTCGAGCTGCCACCGAGAACCCCGTCGGGGTTCTCGGTGGCGGAGGCCCTGCGCGAAGAGGTCACTGAACTTGATGCACCACGTCCGAATGGACTCACGCGTCACGGCAATACCCCGTTCCAGCAGGAGTTCTTCGACATCCCGGTAACTCAGGGTGAAGCGGTGATAGAGCCAAACCGCGTAACCAATGATCGGGAGGGGGAACCGATACCCAGGGAACTTCTGACCGCTCAGCACCGCTTCACCCTATCCCGACAACTTGCCACAACCGAGAGTGCCACAGGCTGAGGAGCGCCGGGGTGCACCACCCCTCCAGAACCCCCGATGCCCCGACGCGGCAGCAGACGCGACTTCCGATGACACGGTCATTCGTCGAAGGCAAAGCTCAGCCGAGGCAGCGCGAGGGCTGCCCTGTGCTCTTCCATATACTTCCTTGCCGCGTAGTCCTCACCAATCAGGAGGTTTAGTACGACGGCAAGCCTCGCCAGGCTCGGCACATCGCCGTTCATGATTTTGACACTGGCGTTTTGGAGGAGTTGCGCATTCCCCATTGAAATGCCGTACCACTTTCTGGAATCAACCCACTTGCCTTTAGGACGTTCAGACCAGTCGAGCGGTGTTCTGCTCACGAGAGCAGGCTTGAATTCAGCGTCAAGCGTGGCCAGCGGACAGATGTACGACTGCTCGTACGGAATCCACTGATAGTGCACGCACTCGATGCGCTCGGTCGTGTCTCCATACACCCGGTCTGCCATCGAGCGGTGAACCGCGATGCCGTGAGGGAGAAACAGCACCCACGCCTCTTCCATTCGGATCGTAGCCACCTGGCCACCGGCCGGCAGGTAGGGGAACTCCGCCGTGTCCCGCACTTCCAGATGTTCGACCTTGTCCCAGTACCAGCAGAAATCGCCGGAGATGTCGAACTTGAGAAACGCGTTCTGATCCATCACCTGCTGCAGGGCGGGCACGAGGTTGACGGTCAGGGCATTGAGGGCCGGCAGGTCAACGTCAATGGCCTCCTGCTTGCCCCCACTCCGCAGCCGAGTGGAGGGCTTGGGCAGCAACGGCACGATGCAGGCGCCGAGCCCCGCCAGCCCCAGCGACGTGGCCAGCACGCCGAGCAGCACCCGGTCGGGCAGGCCCAGGCAGAGTTGAGAGACGCCGAAGATGAGGAGGACGAACGCGAACCCTCCAAGCAGGCCGAGGGCGTCCTCGGCCGTGCTGCCCTGCGGCGTGCTGCCGAACCCGCGGAGGTGTGGCCGCACCCAGGCCGAACCGCCACTCTTGGTTCGCCGGTAATGGCCGGACACCATGTGGCTCTGTCGAACTCCGTATTTTGGGCGTCCCCTGGGCATGGTCGTGCTCCCTCTCCGCGCCTAGCCCTCCGGATGACCGAGGAGGCGGCTGAATTCCGCCGCTTTCAGCGGCACCGCTCAACACCCAGACTGACGTGACGAGTTCACCCTGAAAAGCGCGTCGGCCTACCCCTGAAGAAGGAGCGCGCCGGGGTAAGGAGCGCTGAGCGCCCCTCGCGTCCTAATGGGCGATGCAGGCGCTGGTCTTCGCGAGCTGGGTGAAGGACGCCTGCAGCCCGGTGTACTGCTTCACGACGTCCTTGTAAAACGTCACTTCCTCCCCCATCTTCTCGAGGAAGTCCGGGGCTTCCGAGTCCTTGAGGGACAGCGGCGCGTAGTTCGAGAGCGGGTTCTGCTTGACGAGGGCGTTCGCTTTGGACACGGCCTGCTGGGTGGCGCTGAACCTCGACTTCAGGTCGTCGATGCTCGGCTGGAGCAGCCCAATGCCCTTGGACGCCTGTTGAATCAGGTCGCCCACGTGCGCGTCCTGGAAGGCCGCCACCGCGTCGCAGTTGTCCGGGTTGTCCTTGATGTTGCTGACCGTGCCAGCCAGCTCCTCCGGGTCCCCGACGTCCGGGAGGGTGTACAGCGCCTGGTACAGCCGGTCGAGGTTCGCTTCCAGGTTCTTCATGCGCCCCTGCGCTTCGTCGTACGCGGGTTTGACGGCCTTCACCTGCGCGGCCGCGGTGGCCGCACGCTGCCGCGCAGCGGCGTTCGCCTGCGCGTCCGCCTGATGCTGCGCCTGCGCGGCCGCTCTGGACGCCGCATCCGCGCGGGCCTGCAGCACTGCCACCGCCTTCTGGTACTCCTGCGCGCTGCCCTGGTGCAGCTGCAGCTGCTTGTTCTCCACGAAGAGCGTCAGCTGTGTGCCCTTCAGCGTCCCGTACACGTTCTCGACGTTCCCGCCGCGGTCCATCAACCGGAGCGAGATCTCGCCGGCATTGCGGATGCCGTCCACGTCCAGACGGTAGACCTGCTTTATCGTCGTGTTGGTGAACACCGTGGATTCCAACTGGCCCAGGATCCGGCCCTGCGCCTCGGTGTACTGGAGCAGCATCGGCGTGGGGCTGGTCGCGACGAACGTCGCCGCGAGCGCTGGAGCGCCGACCGAGAGGCTCAGCACGAGAAGCAGCGACCGGCGCAAGGAAGAAGGTGTTGGCATCGCGTCAGTCTACTGGCCGTTGTCCGCGCCTCGCCCCACACATGCGTGATGCGCCCCCCGTGCGGATCAGGGCAGGTCAGGCAGCGTGACGCCGAGCCGGAGCGCCAGCTCGTCCCCATCCAGGTACAGGGTCACTGAGCCCGGCAGCCGCAGGTCCTCCAGCGCCTGCGCGAACGCCACGGCGTTCTCCCGCGTGCGGAAGCTCAGCATTGCCATCAGCTCGCCCGGCGGCGCCCGCCGGACATCCGCCGTGAACACCACCGGCACGCACGTGGTGCAGCGCGTGTACCGAATGCCGCCCACCGTGCCCTTCTTGTCTCCACTCCGCGTGCACACTGCTCCCGCGGCGATCTCGGCGCCGCATTCGAAACACTTTGTGGTCGTCCCAGCGGTGACGACGAACACTCCGGGCTCACCGGCACGATGCGCCACCCCGTACTTCGGCACGTCCACCCTATCCGCCTCGAAGGACATGCAGGAAGTCTACCGAAAGGGGATGGCTGGAGGCAGCGCGCCGAATTCGAACCCCTGCCCGCCCACGGTGATCGCGCCGCCCTGACCACTCAGGAGAGCTCAACGTGCGTTCTGTCGAGCGCCGGGTAGCCGTTGGCTGTGTTCTAGAGGATGAGCACTGGGATCCTGCCCTGCTCAGCCGCAGGCGCGGAGGTCCGCGAAGCCGGGCCCTGCACATCAATCCCCACCACTCCCGTGATTCGTCGACCCCAGAACACAAAGTTGTGGTCCAAGCGATCGCGTTCTATTTCCACCGCAAGGTTTGCTTTTTTGGATTCCAGACGGCGGTGCTCCCGGTATAGCCGAGCGGAATGTAGACTTCTCCCTTCACGATGCTCAAGCGATCAGGAGAGTCTCCAGGTGTCGCCAGCAGGACAGCACACTTCCTGGTCTTGGGATTGAAGCTCATCACGCCGAATTTAAAAATGCTTCGGTACTCAATGCCGTCAAGACTGGTCTTTGACATCACACTCCCTGATAGGTTTGAGCACAGTTCAGAGCCATAAGAAGCAGTGATTGGCGAGACGACCATCGGTCCCACCACATCCTTGTTCAAAAACGATCCGTACCGGTCGTACCACGCGTCGGACGCTTTCGAAAATGCATTGCGCGTATCCTTGAGGTGGGCGTTGGTGGCAACGCGCGCTTCGAGGTAATCGCGATAACGAGCTGCACTCGGCGCGTCAAGACTTTTCCCAGGAAAGATCGTCCCCGGGCTTCCATCCTGCGAAAAGTCGACCTCGACGGTGTATTTCGTGTTCGTGGCGAGGTCCGTCAAGGCGTACGTATCCACGCCACTCGCATTTCCGGCCTCTTCACTGGCGACGTAGACCTCAGGTGTGCCATCGCGGTTCAGATCGGTGATGTCCGCGCCCAGGAGACCGTCCCCGAACATCGGCGGGGATTTCCAGAGGATGGTGTACTTTCCAGCGAACGGCTTCAGCACAACCACCTGCTGCTCTCCCCCCGCGTATGGACGCTGCGTCACCAACAGATAGGTGGTGGCTCCAATCTTCACGGGTTTGGCGCTGTCGATCACTCCGCCCAACGTGGCTTTGGCATCCGACACCGAAGTGCCGGCTGCTGTGCAGACGAGCAAGGCAGGCAGCAGTGCGAACAGCTTTCGGGATGTCATCGTCACAGCATATCTGGGCCCGCGGGACATCGAGCTACCGAATTGGCGGCTGGGCGTCCTGCTCAATCTGCTGCTGCCCGGTGTGGGGTTCCTGCTGGCCGGCCGCCGGCCGCCGGGTCGCCGGGATCCTCGGCCTCCTGGGAACGGTGGTGCTGTGGGCTGGGGCGGCGTGGTTTCTTGAGCACCGCGTCTTCTTGATCCTGTGGATCTACGGCTTCTACCTGCTGCACATGACCACCGGCCTGATCGGCAGCTCCCAGAAGCACTGGTCCATGGGTGCGGACGCCACCGGGCTGACGCGCCTGAATGCGGTGCTGGGAAACCTCTCCACCGCGTATCTGCTGCTGTACCTGACGTCGAAGTGGCTCCTGCCCAGGATTCACTAGCTGGAAGGCAGCGGTTGCTCGACCCCAGGGTCCGCGAGCCGTTCCGTCTCCCAGGTGCGCAAGAAGTTCAGGAGGTGTTCCCAGTACCCCTGCCCGGAAAAGTAGGCCGCCCCGACCCGGGGCCGTAACCCCGCATGAAGGCCGAGCAGCCACACACACCGCGCCACCACGAACCACGGCACAGCCGACCAATCCGCGGGCGTGAGCCGAGCGCGCCCATAGCCGTCGAGAAACGCCTCCCAGAGGCTGTCGGGCTTGTTCCCCAGGCTTAGACTCCACCAGAACACGGCGACATCGTACGCGCGCCAGCCCCGCCCCCCGCAATCGAAATCGAAATGCGTGCAGACCTCATCCGCGACATGCACGTTGCCGCCGTGGAGGTCACCGTGGCAGGTTCCTTCGGTCAAGCCGTGCGCGGCCAGGTCCTCCAGCCGAGCGCGGGTCCGGGCGCCTAAGGCCGCGAGATACGCCGCGTCGTCCGGTCGGTCGGCCAGAAACGGCAGCACCGTCGCGAGCGGGGTATCAATGAGGTGCTCCAGGTCCAGGTGGAATCGTCCTCCAGGATCGTCAAAGGCATCCATGGCGTCGTGCAGGGTGGCCACGGATGCGCCGAAGCACCGCACGTCGCGCTCCTCTTTCCAATGGAGTTCGCGGCCGGGGGCGAAGCTGAACAGGGCCCCGAGCCTGGATCCCTCGGCCACGCTCACCCACTGCTGATCCGCCCCGGTTCGGTCCGGCAGGGCGACGCTCACCGCCACACCATGACGGCGAAGGTGCGCCAGTAACGCGATCTCCCACGCCACCTCCGGGGCCGTCCGCCAGTGACGTCGATACAAGCGGTACACCACCGGTCCGGTGGTCGTGCGAGCGAGGTAGGTATCGTTCACCCCGCCCGCCAGGAACTCACACGACACCGGTCCCGTTAAGCCGTAGTGCGTCTCCAGGTGAGCGGCCAGGACCACCGGGTCGAGAACCGAGAATGCTGCGGGCAGGTGGGGGAGCGGGGCGGTCGCGACGGTCTGATGGGCGTCTGGCATACAACTCCTTCCAGGAGAGCGGCGGGCCAACAGGTGAACCGTCCGGTTGAACCCTGCCCCACACCCGTGGGCAGAGGCGTTCAGGACGGTCATCCGGTCGGATGAGCTCCGGTGATGGCTGTGGACGTCGGGCGACAGCTCTCAGGGCACCACGCGGCGCGCCCGAAGTCAAGCGTTCGTTCAAGGACCGTGTCGCGAAAGCGACCGAGCAGGCTACCCGACCACATCGAAGCAGCGGGTGGCGCGGGACGTGGTCTGACATCATCGTTTCCCCTCTTGGCCGACACGCCCGAGCAGACGGCGTATCTTTGCGAGCCACAGGTTTTGGAGCGATCTCAGAACAGCTGGGGTTGGGCGGCGGTCTCCTGGGCACTCGGCAGGGCCTGCACGGCCTTGAACTCCAGGCCGAGCCGCTCGAGCGTCATCGCGGCGGGCGTGCTGATGTCCGGGGCAGCGAGGATGCCACGGACCGTCGCTTTCTCGCCCAGCTGAGCGCGGACCGCATCGACGTAGCGGCTGAGCTGATGCACCGCCTCCTGCGTCGCCTTTGCCCGTTTCAACTCCACCACCACAAATCGGCCCTGCTGGTCCTGGGCGTACAGGTCCAGGTCACCCACGCTGGTGAGCAGCTCGCGGTCCAGGACCTTCAAGCCCGGCTCGATCAACTCCGGATGCCGACTCAAGGTCGCCTGCAGCTGCGCTTCACTGCCCGCCAGCAGGAAGCCGGCTTCCTCGCGGATCTCCAACGCCTGTGCCAGCGACACGTCCAGCAGCACCACCCGCACCGTCTCCGCCGGGCTGCGCCGACTGGCGGTCAGCACGCAGAAGCCGTCCTCGACCGCGGCGCTGATGTGGTCGGTCTTGGGCTGCCAGTTCATCGGCTTGATTCCCCGAGGGTGGTGGATCTGCACGCTGCCGTCGCACTTGATCAGCAGCAGGTACGAGCCCGCCTCGGCGGTGCTGGCCGCCCGGCCGTGGTAGGTGACCTCAGCATGCGCCGCGACCTGCACCAGGCACGCGCACGCGCGGGTGTGGCGGTTCAGGAACGCCGCCAGCTCAGCCGCGTCCGGCTGCAGCAGCTGCTCGCGGATCACCGCCGTCCCCCAGATCGCACGGTGGGGGAGGGCACTTCCCTCGCCTCATGGTCAAGACGCTGGCGCGGCCGCATTGAATTCGTGGGCTTCACGCGCTTCCCATCAGCTGGTGTTCCCGCAGGATCACGACCTGCGCCAGCGCATGCGGAGGGTACAGCCCCTGCAACTCGACCAGCCAGTATTCCGTGTGCTCCTGCAGGACGCGCCGCACTTCGTACCGTGGCTCCGACCCCCGCCCGATCCGGGAGATGGTCCCGGGTTGAGGCGGTTCGCTCATGGCGGAATGCTACGCCCTGGTTTACACAGAAGTCTGAATGCCGTGGCACGATGCGGCACCAGCGACACGACGTGGCGCATCGGAGATCGCACGCCGCGAGGCCATGGCCAGCAGGCGAGCGCGTCATGGTCCAAAGCGCGGGGACGTGTCCAGACCAGGTGGAGCCACGGGCGATCCAGGGAGGTGAAGCCACCTCCTGGGACCAGGATGTTGAGCAGCACCCTGATGCTCAGGCGGGGTGGCTTCTGGGTGGGTTCGGTCGTCGCATCTTCGAGTGTGTGCGGGGCTCGCCGTCAGGAGCCGGGGGTGGGCGCCATGAACCAGTACTGCTCCCACACGGTGTTGGCCATCGGTCCGGGCACATTCGCAGCGGTATTCGTTTGCCTCCGGCGGCCGTCCGGGAACACCGTGAACGTCTTCGTGGTGGCCAGGGTGTTCCAGCCGGCGTGCACCGTCAGGTCCATCCTGGAGGTGCCGACGTACTGGGTCTGCGTGTCGGTGCACGTCATCGTGCGGGTGAGGTGGGCCGGCACATCGGCGTACATCCACAACAGGTAGCGCGCGTCCTCGGTAGTGGACCCGTCGAGGTTCCGGGTGGTGCGGTGCGTGACGGCCTGCGCCCAGCTCCGCGTCGTGCGGGCGTCCTTGTCGCCCGCGAAGTACAGCCCGTTGACGATGACGGTCTGGAGGGTGGGGGGCGTCGTCTCCAGCTGATCGCTGCACTCTTCGCTGAGCGGCGCGGGCGCGGGGACATACGGCGTGAGGTAGGGGCGGACGGCGGTGGCGCTGGGGAACGCGAGCGTGAACGTCCCGTCCGCCGCGACGTGCATGCTGGTGGGCATCTCCTGCTGGGGCCCGAGTTCAGCGGTGGTGATGTCCAGCGCCGTGATGACGGCGGTGCCTGGGCTGATGAGGGCGTCCTGACCGATGATGCGGCCGTGCACGATCATGTTCGGGTCGGTGGTGAGGTCAGGCATCGGGGGGTGCCGGTCGCCGCCGAGTCCGCAGCCTGCGAGGAGGAGCGTCAGGGCCGCGAGGGCGGCTGTGGGGAGGAGGGTCTTCACTTGGGCACTGTAGCGGAGGGCCCGGCGCGTGGAGGCCACACGTGCGACCCAGGGAGGTGCCGGCTGGGGGACGGGAGAGGCACGCTCACGCCGGGCCCTGGTGGTCCGGCGCCGTCGAGGGGGTGCGGTGAGCTCGAACGTCATCCTTCCGTATCACTCGACGCCCGGGTGTCCCGGCTGACCACCCGGGGCCGGGGCGGGGCGCGGTGGCCAGCCCTGGCCGCCCCAGCGAGCCGTGGCGTGCGGCCGGTTCATCCAAGCGTGCTGTGGTGAACAGCCGAGCTGCGGTGAGCCCAGCGTGTGGATGAGCGTCACCTGATTTCTATATGGCCGCTCAGGGCGGCCACGTTCCTCCAGGCCTCCCTGATCAGATACACCCTCAAAGAAGTCTTTCCGCCCAGGTGAGCACGGGTCTTGATGGTGTCGGACACACCTTCCTTGGACGATCGACAGGTCAAGTGAACATCGTTCCGGGTGAACGGTCTACTGTGGAGGAGATGGACGACCCGGATGCCCAGGACAGGCGAGGCCGGCCCGGTGGGCCACCGCCCGCCACCGTCCAGTCGGCTGACGAGTGGCTGGACGAGTACACCGTGTTGAACCTGCGCCTCAACCGCTGCATCACCGCGCAGATCGGCGATGACTCCCTGCTCGACTACGTTGGCCCCGCCGAGCACGCCATGCGGGTCCGGCAGGAACCTGAGCCTGCACCCGCACACCTGATCCTCGACGCGCAACGGCTCCGTCAGACCCTGCCCGCTCAGGGCTTCGAGCCCGCCCGCGCCGCGCATCTCCTCAAGCTGGTCCGCGCGCTGGACAGCGTGGCGCGCCGCGTGGCGGGGGAAGCCGTGTCGCTGCGCGAGCAGGCGCTCGACTGGTTCGATCTCCACGTCGACTACGTGCCTGACCATCACTTCACGCTGGCCCATGCCATGTACGACGACGCGCTGCCGGGCACGGGCGACGTGATGGGCCGCCTGCATCGCTGGCGGGCCCATCACACCCTTCCGGAGGGCCGGCGGCAGCTGCTGCGGCCCGTGATGCAGCGGGCGCTCGACGAGTCCAGGCGACGGACCCGCCGGATGGTGCCGCTGCCCAGCGACGAAGAGGTGGGCATCGCGACCCTGCAGGATCAACCGTTCCGCGCGGTCGCCGCGTACCACGGCAACTATCGGTCGCAGATCCTGATCAACGAGACGCTGCCGTTCAACCTGGCTGAACTGCTGTACGTGGTGTGCCATGAGGGGTACCCGGGTCACCTGGCGGAACTCGTCCTGAAAGAACAGCACCTGACCCGGCAACGCGGGTACCGGGAGCAGCAGGTCGGGTTCCTGCTGACTCCGCCCTTCGTGATCAGCGAAGGCCTCGCGCTGTGGGCGCACCGGCTGGCGTTTCCCGACGACGAGGCGGAGCGCTGGTTGGCCGCGCAGGTGTACCGCGAGGTGGGGATCGCGCCGGATGGGTCGCGGCTGTCCCGGGTGCTGCAGGCCACCGATCTGTTGTGGGGCGTGCGGTGCAACGCCGCGCTGATGCTCGAGGATGGCCGTTCCGAACGGGAGACGGTCCACTACCTGAAGCACTACGCCCTGATGGATGATGCAGCGGCCAGCCGCACCGTGAGCGGCCTGCGGCTGCCGATGCGGGAGGCGTACATCTTCACGTACCACCACGGTCTGCAGCTGCTGGAGCCCTGGCTTGGCGCCGGCGAGCCGGCCCGGGCGCTGACGCGGCTGCTGACGCGGCAGGTCCTGCCCTCGACGCTGGGTGACGTGCTGTCCACCTGAACGCGCCGCACGGTGCCCTTCCGTGGCCGGATGCCCTGGACGGCCGTTGTCCGCCGAGGCCACCGACGAGCCCCAGCCGGGGTCGTCACGCTCAGCGGGTGATCTCGTCAATCAGCAGGTCGGCTTTGACGTACGCGCCCTGCCGCATCGGCTGGAACCCGAGGTTCGAGGTGAACCCCAGGAAGTTGTAGCCGGCGGTCAGGCCCCAGCCGGGGAACGGCACCACGGTCGCCTCGATGCCCAGGCGGGTGGCGAGGGCGCTGCCGGTCTGGAAGAGGGCGCCCGCCCCCGCCCCGAGGGCGAAGCGGTCGTTCACCCAGTAGCGGGCATTCACCGCGCCCTGAACGGTCGGCGCGGATCCAGTGAGCGGCACCGAGAACGCCAGGCCTTCTTTCAGCTCGAGGCGCGACCGGTTCAGGTCCACCACCGGGGTGCCCTGGGCGGTGAGCGTCACCCGCGCGTCGTCCTGACGGGTGGCGTCATCCCGGAAGTCCGGGCGCTGTTCGAGTTCCAGTTCTCCGCAACGCGCGGAGCTGATGCGTGGAGTGCAGCAGGGTGACTGGCGCAGACTGCGAGCAGGTCAGCGGCGGGTGGAACTGCACCCTCGGGGACGTGGCCGGCGGCAAGGATGCCCTGAAGGTGACCGGCCCGGTGAACACCTGGAGCGTCACGTACGACACCAGGGCGTCAGGGAACAGGCCCATCTCTATCCAACCGTTCTTCGCCGTCCTTCAGGAGTGGAGTGGGCCGTTCAGGCCTCGTAGAACCCGAGCCGGTGTCCATCGGGGGTGCGAACTGTGAACGTGCGGCCGAAGGGCATGTCGTGCGGGGGGTCGACGATGTCCGCCCCTCGCTCCACGAGTTCGGTGTGGTACCGCTCCACATCCGGGACGATGAAATAGACGCTGACGCCGGTGCCCAGGGGTGGGGTCAGACCCGCGTCCGTGCGAAGCGCGAGCCCAGCTCCGCTGGCCTGCACAAAGGCGTTCGCGCCGGGGCGTTCCTCAGTGACCTCAAAGCCCAGCACCTCGGTGAAGTAGGTGCGGGCGGCGGGGTAATCGGGCGTGTGCAACGTGACGAACGCGAGGATGGTTTTCATGCCCCCATTTTTTGCCCGTTCTCTGTCAGCGCTCTGTCAGGAGCGTCGTCGCCAATGAGGACTCGAGTGGGGCGTCCGCGGGGATCAGATGCTCTCCGAGTCTTTGACTTCATCGTTGCCACCTGCTGAGGAGTCACATTTTGAATATGTTTCGAGAACATGCTCCTCGACGAAGCGTACGGTCTTGAAGGAATGGCACGAACATCATCGGCAAGATGCTGCCGATCTCCGCGGAGCCCTATGAGGCTCCTGGAGGAACGATGTCGAACCGTCGTCCAGCAACTCACCGGCGCGTCTCTCCTCAACGGTGAAGCGCCTGGGGCCACAATTGCACCGCCTCCCCGAACCGGGCCTGACCCCGCTGGCCGTCAGCGCTCGCCGGAGTGGGCCTGGATGGCCTCCACGCTCTCCTCCACGGTCAGGACGGAGGTGTCCAGCCAGAACCCCAGGCGGGGGGTGGCCTCACGCAAGGCTCGGTCGAGGTCCTGAGGCGTCCACGCGCCGTAGCCGCGCTTGCCGCGCCCGGCTTCGCGGGCCATCACCACCTCCGGTGCCGGGCAGAGCACGACCAGCCGCAGCGGGTGGCCGGCATAGAGGGCGATCACGTCGGAGAGCACGGAACCGAGGATGACGTCCTGCACCACCGGTTGTGGCAAGTTGTCGGGATAGGGTGAAGCGGTGCTGAGCGGTCAGAAGTTCCCTGGGTATCGGTTCCCCCTCCCGATCATTGGTTACGCGGTTTGGCTCTATCACCGCTTCACCCTGAGTTACCGGGATGTCGAAGAACTCCTGCTGGAACGGGGTATTGCCGTGACGCGTGAGTCCATTCGGACGTGGTGCATCAAGTTCAGTGACCTCTTCGCGCAGGGCCTCCGCCACCGAGAACCCCGACGGGGTTCTCGGTGGCAGCTCGACGAGATGTGTGTGGACGTCGGCGGGGTCAACCACTGGTTGTGGCGGGCCGTGGATGAACACGGAGCCGTATTGGACGTCTTCCTTCAGCAACGCCGTGACACCGAGGCCGCCAGATCGTTTTTCTGCCGACTGCTGAGGGAATATGACGTACCGGAGGTCATTCACACTGACAAGCTCTGGAGCTATGGGGCAGCGCTGCGGGCACTCCCCGTGCTCCATGCCGTGGAGCATGTTCAGGTCGTCTCGACCGCCCGTTGCAACAACCTGATTGAGCAGTCCCATCGCGCCACACGGCGCCAGGAACGGCAACAGCGAGGGTTCAGATCACGAAAACGAGCACAGACCTTCCTCGACCTGCACGCCCGAATCATGAATCTCCACCACCTTGCCCGCTCCACCGTTCCCGCTCGCCACCGTCGTCATTACCAGAAGGTCGCCTTCAGGACGTGGCAAGAGACCATGTGGCAGGCGGCCTAATCTTCAGGCCGTCTGCCTTCCCGAGGCCCCTCTGCTTCTTGGAGGGCAACAACTTGCCACAACCGTGAAGGTGATATGCCTTTTCTCTCTATTCCCTGCGCGGCGGAAAAACGTTTCCTACAAGCGTGGGGCGATCGGAGCTGAGGCTGGAAACTTTTGTTCCCTTCATCTATGAGGTGATACAGCGACTCCAATCAAACTGGTACGATTGCCATTCGTTTCTGAAGAACATGGTGTGACGTTGAATCAGGCACCCGCCTCGCATGGGGTTGTAACACAGAAAGGAGGAGGGCGCTCACAACTCTGTTGATTCACCCTAGTCTGCTTAGAGATCGGCGAGTTCATCCGCGAGGTCGTCCGCCGGGACCTCGACGTAGGCGCGGGTGGTGTTGACGCTCGCATGTCCGAGGTGATGCGCCACGCGAGCGAAGTTCCGGGTGCGTTTGTACAGGAGTGTCCCGTTGTACTTCCGGTAGGGGTGGAATCCCGTCCACTTCAACCCCTCCTGTTCCATCAGTCGCCTGAGGTGGTAGGCCGCGCCCGAGTGGGCGCGGTAGGTGAAGAGCCGGCCGTCCTGCCGCTGGCTGGTGTGGTCCTGCAACGCCTCGAGCAGCGTCCCAGAGATGCCGACGATCCGGATTTTGTCTCCCTTGCTCCGGACAGTGAGGCGACGGTTGCCCGAATCAATGTCCTTCCAGGTCAGCTTCAAAGCCTCTTCGATCCGGCTTGGGCCGTCAGGAGGATCAGGATCCGCAGGTCGGTGCGCTGCTCCCGTTCGGCGGCCGCGAGGGCGCGGTGCACCACAGTCTCCCAGTACGGTGGGCGTTTGCTGATGGCGTCGGTGCGGTCCCTGTCTGGTTTAGCGGCTCGAGCACAGACCCGGCGGTCGAGACCGCCCAGTGGTGGGGAGCGACATTGATAGGTGCATCGGGACGGCAGTGCTCTCCACCGTCCGCATCTTTCGTTACGTGGATTGTTTCCTGTGCCTTCTTCCTCATAAACTAGAGACCAAAAAATCTCATGCTTGAGAAGCAGCAGATTGATGTCGGGGGGGTGAAGTGGAGCCCGCTGAAATGTCGTTCTGGAGTCAGGTTCCGAAGGCCGTCCGTCACGAGCTCATCCGCCTGGAGTTACTTGGTCGACTCGCTGACCACGAGGGTCAGCTCACCGTCCTGATTGCACCTGGCGGATACGGCAAAACCACCCTCCTGGCACAGCATGCGCGCAGATTCGAGGGCCGTGCGGTCTGGCTGACCCTGGGCCCGGATGATGCCGACCCGCTGGTGCTTTCTCAACACCTGGTGGGGGCGCTCCGGAAGGTGATGCCGACCCTACGGCTGGAGGCGTGGGAACAGCTCTCCCACGTCGGAGGATCAGCTGAAGGGCTGGCGACAGCCCTCGCCCACGACCTGACCCGCAGCACCACCAACTTCGAGTTCATCCTAGACGGAAGCGACTCGCTGATGAGCGCAGCGGGACGCTGGTTGGCCCAATGGATGAACAGCCTGACCGAAGGGCACCGGGTGCTGCTCGCGGGTCGCGCCGAGCCTCCGATCGGCCTGGCGCACCGGGTGGCCCGCGGAGACGCCCAGTTGATTGGCCTCAAGGATCTGGCCTTCAGCGCCATGGAGACCGCCGAGTGCCTGACCCGGAGCGGGGACGGATTCGATGTCGAAGTCATTCACGCTCGCCTGGAAGGCTGGCCGGTCGGAGTCGCGCTGGTCGGGAGCGGCGCATCTCCCCAACTCACCCCCGCGGATCTGCTGGAGGATGTGCTCGCTCACCTGCCCGTGTCCCTGCAGCAGGCGCTGCCGGAAGCGAGTGTGCTGGACGTGTGGGATGAAGCACAGGCCACGCAGTTCGGCCTTGCCCTGCCGGACGGCTGGGTTCAGACCGTGCGGCAGGCCGGACTGCCCCTGATGCCCCTGGGAGGCAGTTACCGACCCCACCAGTTGCTGCGGGAAGTGCTCGACGCCAGGCTGCGGCGACAGCATTCCCGCTTTCAAGCTCTCCACCTCCGGATCGGGAACCAGGCGGAGCAGTCGGGTCACCGGCTGCAGGCACTGGAGCACTACCGTTTGGCCGGGGCCTACGAGCAGGCCCTCCTCCTGGCCAGGGACCTGGCAGACGAGTACGAGAACCGCTGGGAATATCAACTGGTGCGCCGGGTGTTGGAGGTGTTCCCAGAGCAGCACTTGCCTCCCGACCTTCGGAGGTTGCTGGGGCACGCGCTGTTGGAAACAGGGGAAGGGACACGCGGCGAAGAACTGCTGTACCGGCTGCGTCAAGCCCGGCAGAACAGTCCGGGCCTGCTGCGTTCCCTGGCGGTGCTCGCCTCCCGCGCCGGCCAGGTGGACCGCCTGTTGCAGCTCGTCGAGGAAGGCCTCGCCCTGGCAGCGCTGCCCAGGGACCGGCGCCGGTTCCTGCTGCTGAAGGCCCACGCACTCCGGCAAGCGGACCGCTTTGACGAAGCGCTGCTGGTCGCACAGGAGGTTGCCGCGCTGGCCGAGCGCGCAGGGGACCTCGTGGACTACGGCGCGGCACTCGGTCAGCTGGAGCAGGCGTACAACGCTCTGGGGCGCCTGCCGGAGAGCGAAGCGGCCCTCCGGCAGGCGCTGGACGTGTACGCCCGGCTCGGCATGCCCGGACGGATGCCGCAGCTGCTGATCAACCTGGCGGGGTTGTTGCTGAAACAGGGCCAGCATGACGCGGCCCTCGTGCAACTGGACTCGGCCGCTTCCAGCGCGGAACAGGAACAAGGCACCGACCTGGCCCTGCTGCACGAAACCCGCGGTGATGTCTTCCTCTGGCGGTCACAGCATGCCCTGGCGGTGGAGCACTACCGGCGGGCCCAGGAGCTGTGCGACCAGCTCAGGATTTCCATCCTCTCGCTGCGCATCGCCCCTAAACTCTGTCAGGCGGCGCTCCCACTGGGCCGCCTGGAGGTGGTGGATCACGCCTTGAACACCCTGAACCAGGCGGTCAGGGCGGGACTCCCCACCGCCGAAGCCAACCAGAAGGTCTGCATCGGCCTTCTCGCTCGGCACGAGCAGCGCTGGACGGCGGCCCTGGAGGCCCTGGCCGAAGCCAGAGCGTTCAGGGCTGACCTGGGCACCGCGATCGGGCACCGGGCGGTGGTGTACCACGCCGAGGCGTGCTGGCGCGCGGGTCGGTTTGACCGGTCCGGTGCCACAGCGCTGGACCACGACCTGGCAGACGCCCAACCGTTTCACTTCCTGCCGGAGGACGCACCGCTCCTCGAACAACTGAGCCGGCGGTGCATCGACCTGCAGGCACCCATCGTCGCCCTGAACCGACTGACCTCCGACGCCCCGTCCAAGCTCACCACTGAAGTTCCCGCTCCACCGGTGCTCTCCCTCCGCACACTGGGCACGCTGCAGGTCCACGTGGCCGGCACCGCAGTTCATATTCCACTGCGCAAGTCGGCGGAGGTGCTGATCTGGCTGGCCCTGTACGGCCCGAGTTCCCGCGACCAGATGATCGCCG